>DASQZK010000730.1:0-5280 GCA_035638735.1 Bacteroidales bacterium | reverse complement strand
GTGGCCAAAGCCAAGGCCGACCTGATAACCATCAGCGGTGCTGAAGGCGGCACGGGTGCCAGCCCTACCTCTTCGATAAAGCATGCAGGTCTGCCTCTTGAACTCGGATTAGCCGAGACGCAGCAAACACTCGTGATGAATAATCTGCGTAAAAACGTAATACTGCAGACCGACGGTCAGCTTAAGAACGGCCTGGATGTTGTTCTGGCAGGACTTCTGGGTGCCGAAGAGTTTGGATTTGCCACCGGCGCTCTCCTTGTGCTTGGCTGCGTGATGATGCGCAAGTGTCATCTTAACACCTGTCCGGTTGGTGTGGCTACACAGGATCCGTTGCTAAGGGAACGGTTCAGGGGTAAGGCCGATCACCTGGTGAACTATTTCACCTTCGTAGCACAGGAAGTACGTGAGCTGTTGGCCGAGCTTGGATTTAAAAAGTTCGACGATATTGTCGGGCGTTCCGATCTGATTTCGGTTAGGGAGGACGTGGGCCACTGGAAAACCAAAAATCTCGATTTCTCGGCCATACTATACAGTCCGGATGTCTCTTCCAAAGCCGACCGCCGTCATACCGCCAACCAGGATCATAAGATCGACAGTGTGATGGATCAGGATCTGCTGCGACTGGCAGCCCCGGCGATTGAAAATGGAGAGATGGTAAAAATATCGCAGATGATCAGGAATACCGACCGGACGGTTGGAGCCATGCTCTCGGGACGTATCTCTGAAAAGTACGGTTCTGAAGGGCTTCCTGATGGAACGATCAGGGCAGGTTTTAACGGCTCGGCCGGACAGAGTTTCGGGGCCTTCCTGGTGAAAGGCGTTGAGTTCAAACTTGACGGCGATGCCAACGATTATATGGGCAAAGGGCTTTCCGGTGGAAGGATCATCGTGACACCGCCCACTGGTTCTGAATTTGCCCCGGAGGAGAATATTATCATCGGCAATACCGTGTTATACGGTGCCACCAGCGGAGAGATATACGTGAACGGTATGGCCGGCGAACGTTTCTGTGTGAGAAACTCGGGTGCCACCGCCGTTATTGAAGGCGTTGGCGACCATTGTTGTGAATATATGACCGGCGGACGTACCGTTGTGTTGGGCCGCACAGGTAAAAACTTCGCAGCAGGAATGAGTGGAGGTATTGCATACGTACTGAATGTGGATGGTAACTTCGATTACTTCTGCAACATGGGAATGGTTGAGCTGTCGCTCGTTGAGGACCGGTCTGACGTCCGTGAGCTGAAGGATCTTATCAACAAACACTTCAAATATACGGGAAGCCCGTTGGCCAAGAGGATCCTTGAAGACTGGGAAAACCATATCGATCGTTTCATAAAGGTTATTCCCTATGAATACAAAAGGGTTATGGAGGAAGAAAAACTCGCCGCCCTCAGGAAGAAGATCGATGAGATGGAAACAGATGTTGAGATTAAGGCCGTATGAAGTTTTACAACGAATAAATTGAAAGAAAATGGGAGATCCAAGAGGATTTATTAAGATACAGAAGAAGGAAGCTGGTAACCGGCCGGTCAAGGAACGCATTAACGACTATGGTGAAGTTGAACAGACCCTTAATTCCGAAGACCGCAAGTTGCAGGCTTCACGATGCATGGATTGCGGTATTCCGTTCTGCCACTGGAATTGTCCTGTCGACAACCTTATTCCTGAATGGAACGATGCGCTGTACAAAGGCGATTGGAAAAAGGCTATTGACCTGTTGCAGTCAACCAATAATTTCCCCGAGTTTACCGGGAGAATATGTCCTGCACCTTGCGAGCATTCATGTGTACTGAACATTGACGGAAAGCCTGTAACCATCAGGGAAAATGAGGCAGCCATTGTAGAACATGCTTTTGCCGAAGGTTATATCAGGCCTAATCCGCCCAAGGTGCGTACAGGCAAAACGGTGGCTGTAATTGGTTCCGGCCCTGCAGGGATGGCTTGTGCCGATCTTTTAAACAAAGCCGGTCACACCGTCACCCTGTTTGAAAGGGAAGATGCTATTGGCGGACTTCTCCGCTATGGTATTCCCGATTTCAAACTGAACAAGGTTTTTATCGACCGCCGGGTTAACCTGATGCAGGAAGAGGGGCTGATTGTTAAGACCAATACGGAAGTGGGCCGTGATATCCCGGCCGGGAAGCTCGTTGATGAGTTCGATGCCGTCTGCCTGGCCCTGGGCGCCATGCAGCCAAGGGATCTTCCCGTGGAAGGACGCGATCTGGATGGTATCCATTTTGCCATGGAGTTCCTTACCCAGCAGAATAAGATCAACCGGGGTATGGATATCCCCTACGATGTCCGTATAAATGCCAGGGACCGTGACGTGGTGGTTATTGGAGGCGGCGATACGGGCTCCGACTGTGTAGGTACGTCTATCCGTCAGGGTGCTAAGTCTGTAACCCAGATAGAGATCCTGCCCCAACCGCCTGCCACGCGCTCGGAAGACAATCCGTGGCCATATTACGCCAACGTGCTGAAAACCTCCTCTTCGCACGAGGAAGGCTGTAACCGGATGTGGAGTATGGCAACGGCCAGGTTTAATGGTAACCAGCGCCGCGTGAACAACATCGAGGTGAACGAGGTTGAATGGATCAAAAACGGTTTTGCACGTCCGGAAATGAAGATCGTTGAAGGTTCGACAAAAACACTGAACGCCGACCTTGTGCTCCTGGCCATGGGTTTTGTTCATCCCATTCAGGAAGGTTTGCTTGAGCAACTGCAGACAGAGGTAACCGAACGGAGGAACGTGAAGATATCGGGTAAATATCAGACCAACAATCCGAAGGTATTTGCCGCCGGCGATACCGTTCTTGGAGCCAGCCTGGTAGTCAGGGCCATCGCCTCGGGCAGGCAGGCCGCTAAAAATATCGACGCCTACTTGTCGACATTGAAAAAATAAAAATGTCTTGCAATTTGATTTTATTTCATTACATTTGAAACACAATAGAACACATGACACATCATTTCACATACAACCGTTGGTGGTGGCACTTCAAATCAGAAGGGTCGTAAGCAACGTTTGTGTGAGATAAAATATAAATGCACGAAAGGCAGGTTGTTTACGACCTGCCTTTTTTCGTATCCGGAAGTTTCATCCGTTCAAAAAAGAGAGTGATAACCTTAAAAAAACCAAATCATGAGTGACGCTTCAAAAATTTATCTCGACGAAAAAGAAATGCCGCGCCAGTGGTATAACCTTGTGGCCGACATGCCAAACAAGCCACTGCCTCCGTTGCATCCGGGGACGAAACAACCCATAGGACCTGAAGATCTTTCGGCTATCTTTCCCATGGAACTGATCAGACAGGAGGTTTCAACCGAAAAATATATCGACATACCCGACCAGGTACGGGATATTTATAAGATTTGGCGTCCCTCACCACTCCACCGGGCCTATAACCTTGAGAAATACCTCGATGCCCCGGTAAAGATCTATTACAAGAATGAGTCGGTAAGTCCGGCCGGTTCACATAAACCCAATACGGCTGTTCCACAGGCTTACTACAATTATAAAGAAGGTGTAAAACGGATCGCTACCGAAACAGGAGCCGGACAGTGGGGAAGTGCTTTGGCTTTTGCCACCCAGCATTTTGGTATCGATCTGCGGGTGTTTATGGTCAAAATCAGCTATATGCAGAAGCCTTACCGCAAATCGATGATGAATGTGTGGAATGCTAATGTAGTGGCTTCACCGAGTAATCTGACTGATGCAGGGCGGATGATCCTGGAGGGCAATCCCGATTCACCCGGAAGCCTCGGAATAGCTATCTCTGAGGCTGTCGAAACGGCTATGAAAGAACCCGATACCAAATATTCGCTTGGAAGTGTTCTCAACCATGTGCTTCTTCATCAAACTATCATTGGTCTTGAAGCACAGAAACAGATGGAGATAGCCGATGCTTATCCTGATATGGTGATTGGCTGCTTTGGCGGAGGTTCGAATTTCGCAGGTATATCCTTTCCTTTCCTCGGCGAGAACTTCCGCGACGGGAAAAATACCCGTGTCATTGCCGTTGAACCAGCTTCCTGTCCTAAGCTGACCAGGGGCCAGTTCCAGTACGATTTTGGCGATACTGTAGGACTCACCCCTCTGCTGCCCATGTTTACCCTTGGTCATAACTTTGTTCCGGCGAAAATACATGCCGGCGGACTGCGTTATCATGGTGCAGGTTCCATTGTCAGCCAGCTTCTTAAAGACAAGCTTATTGAGGCACAGTCGGTGAAGCAGCTGGAAACCTTCGAGGCAGGATTGATTTTTGCGAGGACCGAGGGTATCATTCCGGCTCCCGAGACAAGCCATGCTATAGCAGCTGTGATTCGTGAAGCACGTAAGGCCAAAGAAGAAGGAACACCTAAAACCATTCTTTTTAATTTCTCAGGCCATGGTATTATTGACCTGGCGGCTTATGATAAATATTTCACCGGTGAGTTGGAAGACCATGAGGTTACCGATGCTGAAATTTCCAAAAGCGTCGGTGAATTGGATAGGATCATTTCGTGAATGCAACGTGGTATGGGCGTACGGTTGTGCGCCCCTACGTCCGTTTATCCCCGCAACCCATATTCATTTACCCAAAAAACGGGCGCATTAATGCGCCCGTTTTTGATTTGTGTGATATGGTGTAAATATCAACAATATGATATGGATACGTTGCAACGGGCGCACGGCTTTATCTCCCTACGCCGCAACGGGCGCACGGCCGTGCGCCCCTACGATGCATCACATATTGTAGCTTGTTTCTCCGTGTTCATATACGTCGAGACCTTCTTCTTCGATACGACGGGTAACGCGGATGCCGATGGTATATTTCAATATTGAGAACAGGATGAATCCGGTACCCAGCGCCCATGCTGCTACAGCGAGGACACCGATAACCTGTGTACCCAGGAGTGCTGCGCCACCACCATAGAACAGTCCGCCGTCGGTAGCCAGCAGTCCGACCATGATAGTCCCTGCGGCACCTGCAAAACCATGTACGGAAATCGCACCTACCGGATCGTCGATTTTCAATATTCGGTCGACGAATGGCACGGCTGCCAGCATGACCATGCCTGCTACCACACCGATGATGATGGCTCCGCCGGGTGAGACGATGTCACATCCGGCCGTGATGCCCACCAGGCCAGCCAGGGCCCCGTTAAGGGTCAGGGACAGACCAGGCCGTTTGTACAGGATCCAGGTGCCGAAAAGAGCCGTGAGGGCACCGGCAGCTGCTGCAAGGTTGGTGGTGATGGCAATATGGGCTATGGCCATGGCATTGCCTTCACCCGAAGCAG
>DASQZK010000729.1:0-4182 GCA_035638735.1 Bacteroidales bacterium | reverse complement strand
CTTATTTTCTATACCATTTCCTTTGTAAAATTTCACCGCAGGAAAACCATTACGACCTCAGTTTTGCGTATCCAGACCATTGCTTTGATCCTCGATATTACCGCAACTACTTTAATGATTATCGGCTCCGAAAACAGCCCCTTTACACTTCATGGTATACTGGGCTATTCCGCCCTTACAGTCATGATTTTCGACACAGTCTTCTTCTGGACCAAACGACATGCCCAAAGCTACCGCTGGCTGCTGAACTATTCAACCGTATCCTGGACCTGGTGGGTGCTGGCTTATATTACAGGCAGCATCATAGCGATGTCGTAATGTTTTTTTGTGATGAGTAAAAATTACTCATTAAATGTATAATAATTACACACTCAACTTCTAACCCCACCTCCCATTCCTGTCTTCCCGTCCTCTCCCATTCGTGAATTCGTGGCTTCCATTCTTCCTGTCCTCTCCCATTCGTGAATTCGTGGCTTCCATTCTTCCTGTCTTCTCCCATTCGTGCATTCGTGGCTTCCATTCTTCCAGTCTTCTCCTATTCGTGCAGTTCTGTCTTCCTCCATTGGTGGCTTCGTCAAAAAAAAAACCCCGGCAAAAAGCCAGGGTTCCGTGTATAACTAAAGTTCATCCTAGTTAAATACCTCAATGGAGTTTTGAAGCAATGCTTTGGCATACGCCGGGTTGTGAATACCCATACTCCTGTCTTCCATGATGAGATAATAGTTAAGGAGAGCACCTGCCTGATCTGATGAAATGGTAAGCGGTTTAGAAGAACTTGCGTTCACAAGACCTGATCCGGCATTTAAAATGCCTGCATCGACAAGATTTGTTTTAAGGTTTGCAAGGAGGGTCGAATCCTGTGTCTGAACACCGTCATAACTGAAATCTTCAACATTAGAGTGGCACGTGTTGCAACCTGCAACGAGATCTACTTCACTCCCGTGATAATCGTAGGAGAGGCCGAAGGTATGACCACCGGCAAAGGCTCCAAACGGTTCTGCCATGTGACATTTTACACAACCGGCACCAGAGTGAACTGCACCTGATCCGGCCTGAGGATAAGAAACGGTTCCGGAAACTTCATAGCCACCTGTTCCCCATACAACAGCTGACTGTGTACCATGATGAGGTCCCCAGCGGTTTGAGGTAAGGGTGACGTTGCCACCGTCCAATGTTGGCATTGGATCGGGAATCCTGGGCTGGTGACAGCTTACGCAGACATTGCTATGGCCGAGGTCAACATCAACACCGTTGATCAACATAGCAACAGGAGACTGGCCTCTGAGAGCGAAGTCGGTACTGTCATAATTCTCATGAATCATGTGGCAGGTACGGCAGTTAGCCGGTACCGGGTTACTGACATCTTCTGCAGTCGTCTGTTCCCCTGTAGCCAACACTTCGAGGTACCCCTGGTGGGTGTGGCATGGAGCACAATCGGCAGTGCTTCGTTCAAAGGTAGTTCCAGTCTGGTGGCCGGAATTCGCCGTCTGAGTCATTTTGGCCAGTACGGTAACCTTGTCGTTATGGCACTGGATACATGTTTCATTGGCATCCTGACCTGCTGGTCCTGCGGGTCCCTCGCACGAGGTGAGAAGGCTCATTCCAATCCCCACAGCAAAAATCATCGTCGCCGCAGCGAAGGTAAAGGAGATTTTTTTCATATTACTTCGTGTTATTTAATTAACATTTAAACATTTTAAAAGTACGGCCTTTATCGGTTTTATTCAATTTAAGGCAGCTGATATACATTAGGTTAATGACCGATATAGGCATTATTGTGAAATGATTAACACCTTATAATAAAACGATAAATGTCGTTAAATAAAACGATGAACAGGTAATTGTCAATATTCCAAGGTGTTGTAATATATTCTAAAATGCACATTTTGATATCTTCCTGATATAATCTAAATTTAGTTCGGGAATTATACATTCAGTTCTTAAAACCACGTCGGGTTATGTCAAAGAAAAGCTTTGGAATTGCTGGTGGCAGCATAGTAGTCGTTATCATTACCGCCGTTTACATGATCACTGCCTCAGGAAGTAAATCAAAATCAAGTTCATCACCGGCAGGGGAAGATCGTGTCCTTAAAAACGCCTACAACGATTATTTTTCCATTGGTGCGGCTATAAATGGTCATACCATTGAAGGTCCTGATTCAATATTGTTAATGAAGCACTTTAACAGTGTGACCCCCGAAAATGCCCTTAAGCCTGGCCCGGTGCATCCTGAAGAAGGCACTTATAGCTGGGGCAGAGCCGACCGGATTGTGAATTTTGCATTACGTCACCAAATGAGAATCCACGGTCATGTTTTGGTATGGCATGAGCAGGCAGCCGACTGGATGTTCACTACCGGCGGTCGGCCGGCTACAAAAGAGGAGCTTCTGGGCCGCATGAAAGAACATATTTTTACTGTGGTACAACGATACAAAGGTAAAATCGGGGCCTGGGATGTGGTTAATGAAGCTGTTGCGGATAATGGTCCGGATATTTTCCGCCATAATATATGGTATGACATCTGTGGAGAAGATTACGTGAAGCAGGCTTTCATTTATGCCCATGAAGCCGATCCGCAGGCAAAACTGTATTATAACGACTATAATATCATCAGACCTGATAAACGGGAACGAGCTTATGAACTGCTAAAAAGCCTTCTTTATGAAGGTGTTCAGGTTGATGGTGTTGGTATCCAGGGACACTGGTCGATTTATGAACCATCAGAAAAAGAACTGCGTGATGCTATTACCCGATTCTCTTCTCTTGGGCTCGATGTCCAAATCACCGAACTGGATATGTCGGTTTATAAATGGGAAAAAGACCGTCGCGACAAACGTGTGGGTGAATCAGATGACCTGACCCCTGGACGGGAAGCACAACAGGTGGCTCAATATGATATGATATTTAAAACGCTCCGTGATTATAAAGATAAAATTGACGCTGTAACCCTTTGGGGCGTCACCGACCGCAGCTCCTGGCTGAATTATTCCCCGGTGAGGGGACGGAAAAACTACCCCCTGCTGTTCGACAGGGAAGGGAAGCCTAAGAAGGCGTTTTATAAGGTGGTTGATTTCTGAGGGATCCGACAATATCATACGCTGTATCTCGATGGTTCAGGCGTTGAGTGGAAGTTTTAGAAATTTCGTGTTGAAAGAACGATTTCACCTTCCGGGCTTTGTATACCTGCATAATTTTCCGCTGTAATATATATCTGAGTCGGTTTGACGGCAGAAACAGTCTGAAAACCTGCCTTTAGTTTCTTCGAGAGGAAACCAGTGGAACTGTTGATCTGACCAATATTTTTCGCAAAGTTATTGTCCGACTCCATCCAAACGACATATACATTACGCGGCGGATGCAGGTTTTCGGGTTTGGCAAGGTTCTGGATCTGAATGTTAATCACATAGTTGTCGTTTTTATCCTCTTTAACCGTAACCATTCCTTCCGCAGCCGGCACCACCGGTGAACTCAGGAAGGGAGCTTTCGTGGCACATGATGAAAGTGCGAATATAAGTACAAGCGCAGTTATTACTGGCGTGAAAATCTTTGCTGGTGCTGCATTATTCGGTGCGTTCATAAACTAAAAATTTATAAATAAGTACTGGTACTCCTATTATTAAACAATTGAAATACAAATTGTTTGATAAGCAGGTACTATGTTTTGCTGAAGATAAGGACCGGATGAACGCCATAATTCACAAAAAACCATTGTTTATACCTTTCTGAACCACAAGGCATAGACTGCTCAACGCAGCAGCTATCGTTGGATGACGGAATGATTTTTTCTCTTCGGCCGTGTACTCATTATCATAAACCTTTATGTTTTTTACCCCGGAAAATTGTCCTGAAAGAAAATGCCATATAAATGATAGGAACTGTTATCCCCTCCACGGTGATAATGTAAAAGTGAAGTTTGCGGATTTCACTCCTCGCTGGCAAAGTGAATATGATAAGTAGGATATATAAATAAAAACCCTTGTAACTTTAACGTTGCAAGGGTTTTTATTTATGTGAACCTGGAGGGACTCGAACCCCCAACCTTCTGGTCCGTAGCCAGATGCACTATCCATTATGCTACAGGTCCTTTTTTCTTCTGGTCCGTAGCCATCCGCCACCGGCGGACATTATGCTACAGGTCCTGTTTTTGAGAACGCAAATATAATAATAATTAGAAATATTAGG
>DASQZK010000728.1:0-4753 GCA_035638735.1 Bacteroidales bacterium | reverse complement strand
ATTTAACATCGAATATGGAAATACTTGTGGGCTGTGAAAAAAGCCTGCTAATGGAAGAATGAGAATAACCTGATAAACGTACTGAGATATTATGAGAAACAGATTATGGGCATTTTGGGCCTTCGTATTATTTTTTGCCTGGTCGTGCGGGCCGAATAGAAGCAAAGTGAGTAATAGTGAAAATTCTGATGAAGGGTTGGAAGCAGGCCGGTTGTTCGCCGACAACAGCTTCTGGAACCAGCCTATTCCGGATGATGCGGAGACCGATCCGCATTCGGAATACTGGATGGAGCTATTGGCAAACGATCCGAGTTGCGAGAATTTTGGCATTAACTTAAAGGATTATACCATTCCGATTTACGAAGTGGATAGTACTACTCCGACAGAAATAGTTGTCGAAGTATCTGAGAAGTATCACCAGGGGACTTCTTTTCATGGTCAGCCTGTACCGATTCCTGCCGACCTGGAACCGTCGCCGGGCAGTGACATGCACGTGGCTATGATTGACCGGGAGAGGCAAATGGCCTGGGACATGTTCCATGTGGAGAAGCTGGACAATGGTCACTGGGGCTCTTTTACCGGTATGAAATACCCGTTGGATGGTCCGGGTGTTTTCGACACGGCTGATTTTTCGATTAGGCCCGGTGAAAGCATACACCAGTATGGTCCCGGCCGTGCGGCAGGCGTTCCCATCATTGCCGGAACGATTATGTACGATGAAGTGAAAAAAGGGGAGATAAACCACAAACTCAGTTGCGCACTGAGATATGTTGCTTACCAGGAACATGTTTATCAGCCGGCAGTATGGACCGACGGCAATTTCAAAGGGGGCATTCCCGAAGGATCGGTCATACAGCTGGATCCGGACCTCGACCTGTTGCAGTTCAACCTATTCCCTGGTGAGCTGGCGGTGGCTCATGCCCTGCAGAAATATGGTGCCGTAGTCGTCGATTTTGCAGCCGGCAGTTGTCTGTATGGGGAAGGCGTGTGGTACGACCAGGACCGTTCATGGGATGGTGTTTTGCGCGACTGGGAAGGCGGCATCAGTGATATTCCGGTAAAATATTACCGGGTCATTAAGCCGGCTGCCATCCAGCCCGGCGGCGATCGCATCAAGGAATTTTTCCAGAAACTTTTGCACCAGGAACGGACGTGTGAATAGGGGGAGACGATCCCGGTTCAAACCGACACCCTACAAACATAACCCCAAAACTATGATCAAACACCTTTTTTACCTTCTCCTTCAGTCTCCCGATCTTCCTGTTAAAATGAACATCAATTGTATTATTGTGTAAAATTTACTCATTACTATGTAATTTTAACACACTTCCTTGAAAGATTCACAACAATCATAAAGCGATTACAAATTACTGACTACCCTCCCCCAGCTAAGCCCCGGTCTCCTGAAAGGGGAAGGTTCATCGCAACGGTTCTTAGAAACCCATCTGCCACCTTGCAAAAAGCTGCGGTGTTCAATGGAAACTGTTTATCAACTGTTTCCCATGCAGCCCTGGCGAAGTAGGTGCTCTCCGCGTAGCTGCAGTTAAGTTGGATTTCCACCACCTCCTTCCACCATTTCTTAATTCCTCAGAATTGTCCTAACTTCGCGGTCCAAACATAAAATACTGTTGCCATGGCCTATCAGAAACCAACACCGCTGTCGGAAATTGGAGAATTCGGTCTTATCGACCGGCTGACGAATGGGATAAAACCCGTTAATGAAACTACTGTGATGGGTATCGGCGATGATGCCGCAGTTATCGATGCGGGAGAAAAATGCACCGTGGTGACCACCGATATGCTGACAGAGGGGATTCATTTCGACCTTGTTTATACACCATTGAAACATCTCGGTTACAAAGCGATAATTGTTAACCTCTCTGATGTATATGCGATGAATGCCACGCCGACGCAGGTGACCGTGTCGCTGGCCGTTTCGTCGAAATTTTCGGTTGAGGCACTGGAAGAATTATACAGCGGCATTCGAATGGCATGCGATAAGTACGGGGTTGACCTGGTTGGCGGGGATACTGTTTCTTCGCTTTCAGGCCTGATCATAAGTGTTACTGCCATTGGGACAGCCAAAAAGGAAGACATACGCTACCGAAGCGGGGCAAAAGTGAACGATTTGATTTGTGTTTCCGGAGACCTGGGGGCAGCCTACATCGGGTTGCAGCTTCTCGAGCGGGAAAAGGCCCTTTTTCAGCAGGACCAGGCTGTTCAGCCCGACCTGTCAGGCAACGATTACATCCTTGAACGCCAACTTAAGCCCGAAGCACGAAAAGACATCATTGAACAGTTGCAGAAAGAAGGTATCCAAACCCATGCCATGATCGATATATCCGACGGGCTGTCATCTGAACTTTTACATATCTGCAAAAGCTCAGATACCGGTTGTCGTATATACCACGACAAGGTGCCCATTGATGCCAGCACAGCCATGATGGCCGAAGAATTTAAGATAGAACCTCTTATCTGTGCACTGCATGGAGGTGAGGACTACGAACTTCTTTTCACCGTTCCGCTTTCCGAATATGAAAAAGTGTCTGAACTGGAGAACGTTAAAATTATCGGAAATATCACCGACAAGTCCGAAGATACACTGATGGTTACGGGTGAAGGTCAGGCTATGCCTCTTACCGCGCAGGGATGGGACGGGGTAAAACGCTAAGGGTGTTTCGTGAGCGGAGAGCAGGGAGACAGAAGACCAGGAAATAGAAGGGAAGTTAAATCCGTAAGAAGTTGAAATTGGGATACGGTTTAAACCTGATAGGTTTGGAAATACCTAAAGCCATCACCCAAAGGGGCTTTCATTACATCCTCTGTGACGGGATTAATCCTTTGGAAATACCTAAAGCCATCACCCAAAGTGATTAAATTCAGATGGTTTTCATAAAAAGCCTCCCCTTCACAGAAGTCAGTAAAATCAATGTTTTCAGATTGTATGAGAATTTTCGTCAAATTTTCGTCAAAATGTTCGGAAACGGACAACGAGATTTAGGGGGCTTAGACGATTAAGGGTGGCGGGTTTGGATGGTGGGGGAGGGTACCCCAATTCAAACAAAGACACAATTTAAAAACAGAATCCCCAAACTATGCCCACATGTTTCATCCCTCTCCCATTCTCCCAGTAGGCCATCCGGTTGTGTCCTAACTTAGTGAATCATCCTAACGCGTAAAAATTATACATTACCGTATAATATTGATACACTTTTCTAAATAGTGTCTGTCCATAATGTCCGATAACTGCGTTGTTACAAAAATTTTAATTTCTCATATACATTAGTATACTGCGGATTAAAATTTTTGCACACTCCCGTTTAGAACGGAACAGGCTTTGTTCTCGCACATTTTGATCCAGACACCTGGACTTTATTGACAGACTCTAAATAGACTCTCCTTTCGCACAGCGATGATGGCTTGACTGAAACTATAATGAATCGATGCAGGAGTCAGGAAGTGATGACGGGCCTTGTTCAACTATACATACGTGGATTGAGATTACTGACCTTGTCCCGCCTGGCCCGGGCGTAGCGGGATTACATGCCCCTGCATACCGTGCCTTATACGGAATCCCCGGAATGCTATGGTAATTGCAATAACCCCGAATCAACTATCAACTCGTAATAGCATTGAACAACAGACCGGAACACTCCCATTACTATCATATTGCATTTCTTATCAAATGTTCATACATTTGAACAAAATGACTGATCATGAAAAAATTCCTGTTCTTATTCTTCATACTTTTTTCCGTCATCGCATGTAAGGGCCCTTCCGGTACAACCGACAATAAGCAAGCCGGTGATACAACCGTAGTTGAGCCCGATACCGCTTTTACAGCCTTGTTCCGGCGAAACTGCTGTGGTTTCACCGGTGGTGACGGGACATATTCTGTGCGACTTCCTGATGGGAGAACGGTATGGATTTTTGGAGACACCTTTGTCGGCAAGGTATATCCCGACAGTTCAAGAGAAAGGAGAAACCCGATATATATCAGGAATTCCTTTGTCGTCCAGGATGGCGATTCATTACACACGCTTTACCACCATGTAAATGGCAAAGATGCTTCGGAGATCATATTTCCCTATGAGGAAAAGGACATGAAGCCGGCAACTTTTACAGAAGACTCGGCGTGGTTCTGGCCCGGCGACGGCCTTATCGAGAATGGTAAACTGAAGGTTTTTCTTTCTTCGTTTATACAAGCCGATACCGGTATGTGGGGATTTAAATGGACAGGCACATGGCTGGCCACGTTTTCTCTTCCGGGAATGGTTCTGGACTCGTTGTACAAAATCCCGTACAGCCTTACAAACCAGGTACATTACGGCCATGCTGTATGTGAAGGCAATGATTTTACTTATATCTACGGTGCAGGTGAGGGCAGGCCTTACGTAGCGAGATATGCGGCCGGGAATGTCGATGGGCCATGGACATTTTACGATGGTGGACAGTGGTCCGGTGATCCGTTACAAACCAAACCTATGGGCGATTTTCATGTGTCGGAGCAATTCAGCGTATCCCATATCGGGAATAGATACGTCCTTATATCCCAGGAAGGGATGCTCAGCAATGAAATATATTCGTATGTGTCGGATAATCCTTATGGTCCGTGGGATCAGCGAACCCTGATCTATAAAACCCCCATTCCGGAAGGCAGCACCACTATCTTTACCTATAATGCCCTGGCTCATCCCGAATTCTTGAACGCCGACGGACTGTTGGTCTCTTATAATATGAATTCATCGGTTTT
>DASQZK010000727.1:0-4711 GCA_035638735.1 Bacteroidales bacterium | reverse complement strand
AGGTCAGAACCAGTATCTGTCCTTTATAGGACGGATCGGTTAAACTTTCCGGATAACCGGTCATGGCCGTATTAAAAACAACTTCACCGGCTATGGATGTGTCGGCACCAAAAGAGCGTCCCTCTATTACTGTGCCGTCTTCGAGTTCAAGGCTGATTTTTTTATATTGATTCATAGTCGCGTACTATTTCCCGTTATGTTCTTCCTTAAGTTTTTCTTCTATGATTTTTTCGGCCTGTTCGGGGCCAATGCGCTTGGCAATAATTTTTTTGTCTTTGTCCAGCAGGTAAATAATGTTGGAGCTGTTCACATCGAATGCATCCCTGTATGAATAGTCGTAAGGGTTCCACGCGTTGATCCAGCCGTAAAGCCCGTTACTATTCACAAAATCGACCCATTTCACCTTTCCTTCCACACCTCCGAGCATGTTCACGGCAATAACCTGGAGCCCTTTATCCTTTAGCTTGTCGTATACCTGGTAAAGTACCGGTATGGCTTTCTGGCAATGGCCGCAATCGGCTTCCCAGAAATAAACGATCAGGAATTTTGATTTTATCGATGAGAGATTGAAAAAGTCACCTACATAGGGATTCCTTTCCAGAGCAGTATCTTCGGCCGCGGCCCTGAAATGTTCGTCCGGAATGCTGACAAGCCTGATGTCGGGTGCCTTCTTGCCAATAACAAGCGGGTCGATCTTTTTAACCCGATCCTTGAGTTTCCTTATAAAAGCTGTGTCGGACCAGGTGGCTTCAGGGATATAATAATTTTCAGCAATATAGGCATAAACGGCATCCATGCCGATATATTTACTTTTCGCATAATAGTTGAACAGAGTGGTTAACATGTATTTAAACAGCAGGGTGTCGGAGCGCGAGGCGGCTATCAGGGTGTCGACTTCCCTGTAAATGGAATCGGGATCGGGGTATACCCACCTGTCGAGATAGGTTTTGAGTTTCTGGCTGTATAGGGGCGTTCTCAGGAGCCTCACATCGGACAGATCGAAGTTGTCAAAATAATGCTGCTTAAAATAGCGGGCCTGGAATGAGCTGTCGCTGATAACGCCATTCTCGTCCCTGGGTGCTTCCGGGACGTCAACCTCTTTCATGGATTTAAGGAATGCGGCCAGGAATGTGCCCTCGTTTTTGTCGATAAGCCTGTCGACATAATCTTTAACCTCCTTGTTAATCCTGTCGAGGTTTTCTTTAGCGGTAACAGAATCCTGCCTGCCCGACGGATTACGAAGTTTTTGCGACCAGGGCTGGGTCTCCTTTCTCTTGGCCGACAAGAAAGAAAGGTAATCGTAAAACGCGGTGTTTTGTTCCGAACCCTTAAACTTCGTGTCATTAACCATATTGGTTGTATCGGAGGAAACACTGAATATCTGATCTTTGCCGATAAGCAGGTCGAGCCTCGATTGGTTCGGGAAGTAGATCGTGTACATGCCTTCCGGCAGGGCTTTCTCCCCGGTAATGGTGGCTGAGCCCTGCTCATCGGTGAGGAAGGTGTCGGCGATCATTATCGTTTCGTTGAAATAATTCCCAAAGATCAATGTGTCGTTGGCAAAATCGGGAATTTGAACAGAAATTCTGTACTGTGAGAATAACGTACAGGAGGTTATAAACAGACCTGTAAACAGTAAAATAATACCTTTTATTTTTTTCATAAGCCTTTGGGTTATTACGCTACCATAAAAACCGGAAGCTGCATTTTCCCGGGCAGACCGCGGTCAACATCCACATCGCATCATCAATGGACCGGATAATTTCCGACAAATATAACGTATAAATTTATAACTGGTTCATCAGAATACATAAACTGAGGAATAAGGATTTTGGTATACCGGCCATTGGTGCTGCGGGCCGGTTTCTGCTCGGGAGGGCCATTCTTGTAGTTTCCGGGAAATAGCGGTACCTTAGGACACACAAAAAAACGATTGAAATGCTCCGGTTTGAAGACGCACAAAAGTTAATATCTGATGAGATTGAAAGGCTTGAAATTCCGGCAACTCCCGCCGGCTTATATGAGCCTGTGAGATATATTCTCTCCAATGGTGGCAAGCGGTTGCGTCCTACGCTGGCTGTTTTGGCAGCGAATATGTTTGGCGACAATGTTAGCGGTGCCATAAAGCCGGCTATCGGGATAGAGATTTTTCATAACTTCACGCTTCTTCACGACGACCTGATGGACAATGCCGGCATCCGCCGGGGTAACCCAACCGTTCATGTCAAATGGAACCCCGACGTGGCCATACTGTCGGGCGATGCCATGTCGATCATGGCTCATCGTTTTATTTCATACTGTGATGAAAAAGTCATGAAGCGCGTCCTCGACATCTTTAACCAGACGGCCATTGAGGTCTGCGAAGGCCAGATGATGGATATGGATTTTGAAGGAAGGGATGATGTGTCGGAGGACGAATACATCCGCATGATAGAGTTGAAGACTTCGGTGCTTATTGCTGCCAGCCTCGAGATAGGCGCCATTACCGGTGGTGCCGGTGAAAAGGAGGCTGCCGCACTCTATGATTTTGGCCGGAACCTGGGCATTGCCTTCCAGTTGCAGGACGACTACCTCGACACCTTTGGTGACACGTCCACCTTCGGTAAAAAAGTGGGCAACGATATCATCACCAACAAAAAGACGTACCTTGTAATTACGGCCTTAAAAGAGGCTTCGGAAAACGACAGGCAGCGTCTCCTTGACCTTTATTCAGGTGAGCAGGCCGACGCAGACGACAAAGTCAGGGAGGTTCTCGGTATCTTCAACAGGTGCAACATCGGGAAAAAGACCCGTGCCAAAACAGAAGACTATTTCGGGAAAGCTTATGAAAGGCTGAGGGCCATCAACGTCCCTGGCGAACGAAAAAAAGTCCTGGATGACTTTTCCAGGACTCTTATAAACAGGAATTATTAATTCTTTTCTACAACTGGTCGGCGAGGGCCTTCTGATCATAAGCTTTTGCAAGTCTCACCAACTCTTCATAAACCCCCTGGCTGCGATAAAATTCGTCGGCAAACCGGTTCTTGAAACGCTGACTTAGAGCGTCGTAGTAAACCAGGTCTTGTTTCAGGATATCGGCATACCTGAGCAGGATAGTGTTGGCTTTTTCAATAGCGCCACACTGGTAATAGGCTTCGATAAGGCCGGTTTGATGAATGATTTTCCCCTCTTTTCCCGGGTATGAGATGCCCGAGACGTAGTAGTCGAAGGGCAATACCGAATCAGGAGCCAGTTCCATGCAACGGTCGAGGACTTCTTTGGCTTTCGTCGTGTTACCTCCATGAATGTAGGCTTCAGCCAGCCTGACAAAGTCCTTTCGAAACCTGATGACCGAGAAGGTTCTCTCGGTATAGTAATCGATATAAACACCGGGTTTATTCATCCTGCCCCAGGTGAACTTATTCATCAGGTTGTTGTAAAGGATGGACGTATCGATTCGCCCGTAATTAAAGAAATCGCGGCCGGGAGTGCTTATGGGAACAAGCCTGAAGGCCAGGCCTTCCAGCTGGAAGAAGTCTTCGAGGCTGAGGGCGCCCTGGTTTCCGCCTGTTACAAAATAGATAGGTCTTTCCCAGTTAAACGACGCCAGGATATCGAGCTGGGCCAGATTACCCTTGAGGTACTGACCCTGTGGCATGGTCCATACCATGGGGGTTTCAACCTGGGGAAGGTCTGCTTCCCTGACGGTTCCGTTTGCCAGGACGATCATCGTGTCAACCGGTAATACGAGGTTGTTTGAAGGTATGACCGTAATATCGTCGCCACGGATGGTTTTTTTGAAAAACTGGCTGTTACCCGTCTTAATACCTTCCACCAGGGTCTTCATCCGTAAAATGCGCTTATCCTTGAGGACATAGAACGAACTGTTCACCCCTTCGGCATATAATTTTTCGGGAAGGGTGAAGGGCAGGGGTTCCGACTCATAGTTTTTCATCCTCATCTGCTTGATGTTCCACTCCATATTGAAAAGCATGAGGTTTACCACCCTGACGTCGGTCCTGTAACCTTCCACCTCCTGGACGTACCACAGGGGGAAGGTGTCGTTGTCACCGTTGGTGTAGATGATGGCATTTTCAGCGCACGACCCCAGGTAATTTCGTGCAATATCCCGGGCGGTATATCGTCCGGAACGGTCGTGGTCATTCCAGTTTTCCTTAGCCATTACGGCCGGGACAGCCAGGAGAGAAATGAGGACGGTAACTGACGCCACCACCGGTCCTTTGCGGTACCGTTTCACGGAATCGTAAACCGAGGCCACACCCAGGCCTATCCAGATAGCAAAGGCGTAGAACGATCCGGCATAGGCATAATCCCTTTCCCTGGGCTGCAGAGGTGTCTGGTTGAGATAGATAACAATGGCAATCCCGGTAAAGAAAAACAACATCAGGATGACCGAGAAATTTTTAAGGTCTTTGGATACCTGGAAGAGCAGTCCCAGCAATCCCAGGATAAGCGGCAGCAGGTAGTACTTATTTCGCGACTTGCTGTTCTGGTACTTGTCGGGCAACAGGTCCTGGTTGCCAAGGCGTATGGCATCAAGGAAGCGTATGCCACTGATCCAGTTGCCGTGTACGTTGCTGCCGTCGTACTGCGTGTCGTTCTGTCGCCCGGCAAAATTCCACATAAAGTATCGGATATACTTGTTCCCGAGCTGATAGTTCACAAAGAAAGTGATATTATTGAAAAACGTCGGCTTTTTTTTATTTCCAAG
>DASQZK010000726.1:0-7188 GCA_035638735.1 Bacteroidales bacterium | reverse complement strand
AAAAATCAGATGCCGAATTGCAACATGAACAAACCATTCTTGATAAGGTGGCGGAACAAATGGACCAGCTGGGTTTTACCCGTCTTACCCTGGCCGACACCTCTGACCAGGCCTTGATGGACAATGCTGTTATCCTGCTGGTTTCCAGGTCAACAACCAATTACCAGAACTATTATTACGACTACTGGTATTATGGTTACGATTACTGGAACTGGTACGGGGGAATGAATTATTACTATCCGGGGTATTCCTACAATTACTATTACCCGTGGGGTTATCCTGTTTCTTATCAGTATACGGTAGGTACGGTTATTCTCCAGATGGTAGATCCTTCTAATCCGCAATCGGTCGACAGTCAGCAAGCCAGCGTCGACTATCCTGTGCGGTGGATGGCCGTGTTAAACGGTATTATGAGTGGCAGCCTGGCCGAAATCAACTCACGAATCACTAAAAGCATTAGCCAGGCTTTTGACCAGTCTCCTTACCTTTAAAGAGTGACATTGAATATGTAAGTATTATCAGACGTTTTTCAACTCAAAAAAAAATACGTTATGTCATACAAAAGATATTTTTCAAAAGCATGTTATATTTTGCCGTTCATTCTACTGGCAATAGCGGCTTTCCCGGCGAAATCACAGAGTTATACCTCAGTTAATTACAACATGTCATTTCCTGTTTCTCTGGCGGGTGATTACATTAAAGATCCCGGTTTCCAGGGTCTGAACATTGAATTCGGATATTATCTCACCGATCATTTCAGCCTGGGCATAAGAGCCGGGTGGCATTCATTTTATGAGGAGCGCAGTGCCCAGGAATATACCCGTGAAAATGTAACCCTGTACGGAAAGCAATTCCGATATATCGATTCGTATCCGGTTATGATATCCACACGTTACACCTTCGGTATGGTTGATGATACGGAGGCTGCCTTAGTGACGCCGTATGCCGGTCTCGGTCTTGGCGGGTATTCATTCATCCGGCGCACCGATATGGGGATATATAGTTTCTCAGACGATAAGACCTGGCATTTTGGTCTGCAGCCCGAAGCCGGGGTTTTGATATCACTGTTCAGGAAAGCAGCGATCAATATCGGATTACGTTATAACCAGATGTTTAAGAATAGTGACAACGGTAGCAATGGTTATCTCGGTGTACAGGCGGGCTTGCAACTCTACCCGGGAAGGATGTAGGCAAAAAAACGGTGGTGATCATCACCCGCGATCCTGTTGAGGAAAAATAGTCTGTATCGGAGAATGACGGCTGTTCAGAAAAATGGGGGACGTGCCATGTTCCTATGACAAATATCCCGTTTTCTGAACAGAATTGCTCTTTCGGCATTGACTATGAGGGAATTACACTTTATTTTTTGAACCTGTACAGCATTAATGAATTTTTTCTATCTTTGCCGCAGTTAATCGAAATTTTAAATCCAACTCACGGTTTACAATTTATTGTTCTGTCCCGTGGTGTAATTGGCAACACATCTGATTTTGGTTCAGAAGAGTCCAGGTTCGAGCCCTGGCGGGACAACAAAAAAGAGGCTTAATACTAAGCCTCTTTTTTGTTGTCCTCAAATTAATGTCACCAATCCGCTTTTCACCCCTTCAGTCTGAATATTCACCTTCATATCGGGATGAGAAATCTGAAATTGCCTGAAGACAAAGTCGAGTTGGTTGTAACGGTTCGCTGGTATGAAGGAGGCGTGGTTCATGCCACTATCGACCAAAATCGATAACCAGGGAGCGGGTTCGAGCAGGCAGGCATGGTAACGATTGCTGAGGATCAGATTGGTACAGTCGGCACTTATGATATGCTCGGAAGGCACAAGTCCGAAATGACGTACAACGAAAGTCGAATAACCGGTAATCTCTTTCCTGGTGTCTGAAGAAAATACCCCGATATCCTGATTGAAATGGACGGGTACTGTCGTCAGCATTTCCATAATACGCTCAGGCGGCATGTGGTTAAAAAATGAAAGCTTGATAGCCAGGAAATAAGGATGTTTGAAAGGAACGGTCCTGTCATTACTATGCTGGTGGTCCAATATGCTATTAATATTATTCAGACTATACATAAATCTACCTGCTTTCCTTCTTAAAATAAGGGATGTAGCGGTTTGTAAACCAAAAGATAGTTGACGCAATATCAATGCCAAAAATCAACCTTCAAATAGTTGGTGCCGGCAAGAAAACGCGTGACCCTTCAGCTTCGCGCAGGGACCGGTGAGGTCGATGGTCTGAAAAGTTTACTCTAAGAACTGAAGTCAGGGTCCCGAAGCAGAAGGGCCACGCGTTTTTCTTGTGTAGCACTTGTGTAATAAATACACACTCGGTGTATATTTATTACACATAGATGATGAATGTTTAAGACGGAAAGAGATCATTTAACCTTCAATCTAAATTCCTATCTTTGCTTCAGGTACACTTCAAAATACGTAAGAGATGACAGGACAGAGAGAAGCCCGTATACGATACAGTGTTATAAACCGGTGTTTAAGCGGTGGCCGGGAGATGAGCCTTTCCGGTTTGGCTGTCGCGTGCAGTGAAGCTCTCGGCGGTAAACCGGTTGATAAAGCTACAATAGAGACCGATTTGAAAGCTATGCAAAGTGGCGGTAAGACGGGTTACGGGGCGCCGGTGGAAGAAGATAAGGCCCGGGGTACTTTCCGGTATTCTGATCCTGAATATTCCATTGAAAAGACGCCTCTCAACAAGGACGACGCGCGGGATCTTTCTTCTGCGGCTACACTACTCGAACAACTGAGTTCACGTGGTCTTTTCATGGAGATGGGAGGCGTGTTACAAAAATTGATAGATGTAACCCGGATCAATACACTCGGTAAAGGGCGAAATATATGGGATTTTGTCCAATTTGAGAAGGTCCCCTCCACTGCCGGCAGTACGTTCCTGGAGCCTGTTATTGAAGCCATCCTGAGGAAACAGGTTCTGAAGATCTATTATAAACCTTACGAGGAAGAGAAACCATATTTCACCTGGGTACATCCTTATCTGCTGAAAGAATTCCGGTATCGCTGGTACCTTGTTGGTCTTAACGAACAGAGGAATTCACCTCGGACCTATGCTCTCGACCGTATATGGGAAATTGAAGTCACGGACCATACCTTTATATCGTCTGACTTTAAAGCCAGGGATTATTTCAGGCATTCGGTAGGGGTGATCGTTCCACAGGGTGAGCCCCGGGAGGTGCTACTTGAAGTTCGCAAACCCCAGGCTCATTATTTGATCACGCAGCCTCTGCATGAAAGCCAGGTCATCCAGGAAGAAACCGATGAGCATATTGTCTTTTCTTTTCATGTTCATCCCACCTGGGAATTCAAATCCATGATCAGGGCCCTGGGTAGTGAGGCCAGGATTCTTATGCCGGCAGGACTGAGGGAAGAGATGATAGGGGAACTGAAAGCCACCTTAAAAAATTACGGCGATAACGCTTAGTCCGGCACCGGCTTTTTTCTCCGTATGCCGGTAAACCACTCGAACCATATCACCCAGAGGATAAAAATAATGGTATAGATGATATAATCGTACATGTCGTGTACGTCTATGGCCAGATCGTAACCGGGGTGTTTCTGAACGTAATTGAACAGCAGGGCCAGCCGGATGATATTGACCATATTAATAAATACAACGCCGAAAAACATATACAACCATGTGGACAGGTTGTGTCTGCCCGTGAGGTAAACCACGGCAGCAAAAAGCAGGATGGTTTTCATGCCCAGGCAGGCTTTTCCCATATAGAGGTTTGCATGTTCTCCTATGAGCAGTTTACCCTGCAGTGCAGAATCGACATGGAAGAGCGAAAGCAATTTTTGGGTTGTGAGGAAGAGGAAATCCACCCATGGTTTAAAGGCGAAATAGCCGAGTACCGGATTTCCCAGGATAACATAGAGATACAGAACCACGAAAAAGGGTTTCAATCCTGAATGCATGAATGAGGCATCAATGTGCAAGGCGGACAGGCGGTTAGATATCTGGTCCCGGTACGACCATACCCAAACCACGAAGAAGGTGGTCATGGTCAATACTCCCGGAGTGCGCGACATCTGGATGGCCGACGTGAGATCATAGTGGGATAACCTTGTGAGCAGGGCTATATCGACAACCGCCATGATAAAATTCAAGACAAGCAACAGCAGTGAAAAACTGATTCGCCGGCCTGTCCTTACGGGTGTCAGCCAGATGATCAGCAGGAGGAACACGAACCATCTTTTCAGCAGGACGCCACTGTCGATAGTAATCAGGGCCGTTCCGTTTTTATATGTAACATGACCGGCCACGGTGTAGGCCGACCCGGCCCATGCTAAAAGTTTGCCGGCCCATTGTTCGGCGAGGAGCTGGTAACGGGATATTCCTTCCGAAAGGATTGGCCACAAGGGATCTGCCTGGAAAAATAACAGCCTTACGAGGACATAGATTATTCCCAATAGCAGGATTGTAAACAGGATTATCCGCGATAGCCGGGATTTCAGCATAAAGTCATACTATTTAATAAGCCCGGACGCTGTGTAATACAGCATTTCCGGGCTTACAGAGCATATAAAAAACGATTCAAATGGTTGTTCAGAGGTTACTTTTCTTTTTCTTCCTTGCGGCGAAGTAGGCGATGCCTGCCCCGGCCAGGAGTGCTAACAGTCCGCCGTCGAGCGGAACACCGGTTGTCTGGTTGTCGACCACGGCGAAAACCCCCGGGGCATATCCCAGGCTCAGCACGATCATGGTCAGAATGAGATAGAGCTTTTTCATAATAGTGTTATGTGTTTAAGCGGACCGGGAGCATTCACGGAGGTATCCTCCGGTCCGGCAAATACTTAAATGATGTTGTAAGTATTTATACAGTAAAAGTAAAATAAGGTTTATAATCCGTCAAAACGTTCACCAACGGATATGGGCCACTGGTCAAAATTGTTTACGCTGGCTTGTACAGCCGTTGTGGCTGATACGGGGAGAATGGCTGTAATACGAGCTTATTTCCCCGATGACACCTTGAGAGGTTTGATCTCTTCGCCCCAGTAGAGTGAGACATGAGGGAAGGGGATCTCTATGTTTTTTCCGTCGAAGACTTTCTTCAGTCGTTTCCGGAATTCGCGCCCCACAGTCCACTGATCGCCAGGTTTGGTCTTAATCCTGGCTTTAACGACAATGGCACTGTCGCCGAACTGGTCGAGGCCGAAAACTTCGATAGGTTCGAGGATTTTGGCTGTAAAATCAGGATCGTTGCGCAGTTCTTCGCCTACGTCCTTAATGACACCGATAACCGTTTCCACGTCTTCTTTATATGCAACACCCACATCGAAAACCATGGCCGACCATTCCTTGGTCATGTTCGACAGGGTATTGATTTTTCCGTTTTGGAAAACATGGACTACTCCTGAAAGATCGCGGAGGGTAATCGTTCTCATCTCTATTTTTTCAACAAGTCCGCCGGTTCCGTTGATAATAGCGACATCGCCGGTCCGTACCTGGTTCTCAAGGAGCATGAAGAATCCCGAAATAAAGTCACGGACAAGCTCCTGTGCGCCGAAGCCAACTGCCAGGCCAATAATACCGGCACTTGCAATAATGGGCCCTATGTCCATGCCGATCTTTTTGAGGAAGATCATGATGAAGATCGCCCAGAGGATGATTTTAAGAACGCCGTGAACAATACTCATCAGTGTATTGATGCGTTTTTCAGTTTCCAGGTCCGCGTGGCCTTCTTCATCCTCAGATCGTTTGATGATGATCTTTTTGGTACGACCGATCAGTGCCCGGGTGATTCTCATGGCAATAATCAGAACGATGATAAGGATGATAATAGCAGGCACTTCGGTGACAACCCAGGAGGCTGCTTTGTCGTAAAATGCCTGCCAGAAATCCTTGTTTAAAAGATTCTCCATAGTTTAAGATGTTTTTTGGATATTGTTAGATGTTAAAATTATACTGACTATAACAGATTGGAAGTAAAGATGTTTGATTGGTGAAGGAAAGGCTTAACCCCGCTTTCGGCATGTAAGGGCATATAAAGGGAACAGCCGTGTTTTCAGAGAACATAAGAGTTATTTGCCTTCCAGCCAGACCATAAACGTACTTTTTATACTCTCCGATTTAGTATTATAGTAAGAGTTCCACAGCAGAACCCAGCCGGTGACAAGGATATAGGACATGAGCAACGGGAAAGAATTAAAATGCCTGCTTTCGTAAATGAAAATAATTGCCGCAGTGAGAAGGATCAGGATGTTATAGACGGCGATATGTTTTATTTTTATCGGGAAGATGCCGGTAAGAAAATTTCCTTTGTTTAGACGGTCGGAGATCAGGATCTTTTCGAACAGGTTAAAGTCGACGTCCACTTCAAGTGAATGTTCGAGGCGGATGGTGACAATGTTGTTAAAATCGACGAAACTGAAATTATATTTTTTCAGTTGTTTTTTGAAGGATTCCTTGTCCATGGGATGGCAGGTTATTGAATTGCGGTTAGAAGGATATTAGAACACACGGTACGTTGGATGCTTCCCGACCCCATATCCACGACTGATTTATTTACGTGCCGCTCAGTATATACCTAAACAACAATCCAATAGAATTGTGGTTCATGGTTTTATCAATTTTCTTTTAATCTGTAAGGCTGTCACGCGGGGGTTGCTTCATCACCCGTTTCAAAAATGCTTCGGCCTTGCCAGCATCGAGATCCTGCCGGCTGATGAAGGCATTCATTCTCAGGTTAAGATCACTTTCCGGAATAATGGGACGGCTGTCGAGGTAGCCTTCACCGGTCAGGTATTCGCGTAAATCATCAATCTTGCTTTTTCTGAAACCCGAAACAGCCCGATTGTCGAGTGCCTGTAATAATTTTTCGGGGTTGCCCGACAGTTGATCGAGCAGGAGGGAAACATCGTCGATGAAGGTGTCGTTAACGGCCTTTGATAATTCAAGGATATGACGGTCGACAGGTTTTGGCCGCCCTATGCGGTAGAGTTCACTATAGTGTTCGAGGATTGTCACCATGTTTGTCATTTCAGCCCATTGGTGTGTGGAAAGGCCTTCAGCCTTACCGTTAAAATGCAGGTAACTTTTAAGCTGGCCGTAAGACGTGATTCCAATTTTGAGCCATGAATACAGCAGGTCTGCTTTCTCGAGCAAATACCACAGGTGGTGTTGTGAAGGTTTGTCTGTGAGTGGATCAAATGGATGT
>DASQZK010000725.1:0-9875 GCA_035638735.1 Bacteroidales bacterium | reverse complement strand
ACCCGGATGATTTAGATTTTCTCTTTCTACCTGTGAAATAACCGGAATGAGTACATCATCTCCCTTTTCCCAGTTAGCTGGAGTCACGATTTTATTATCGGCATAATTGGTTTGAAGTGCGATGAGGGTTCTTTTAATTTCCTCTACGTTTCTTCCAACCTCGTTGGGATAAAACATGATGCTTCGTATCCTGTTATCCGGATCGATAAAGTATACTCCCCGGATATTATGCGTTGTGCTTTCAGAATTATGGATCATGCCATAAGCCCTCGAAATAGCATAACTTGTGTCGGCAACGATAGGGAAGTTTATTTTTACCGGAGGCCTGCCTTTATAGTCAAGGGATTCCAGTGCAGTTTTCCAGCTGAAATGCAGGCTTAGAACATCAGTTGACATCACTACCAGTTTAGTATTAAGTTCATCGAAGTCTTTCTGGTCGTAAGCCAGCTCTAAAATTTCCGAAGAACAAACAGGCGTAAAATCTTTGGGATGAGAAAAAAGGATTTTCCAGCTCCGGCCATAATCTTTAGGAAAATGAATAGTTCCGTTAGTTGAGAGTGCTGTGAAAGATGGAGCCTTTGAGCCAATTTGAGGAACTTTAGTGTCCTGCGACCATGAACTCATAGAAAAAAGAATGCATAGAGCAAAGAAGATTGACGTTTTCATAATACTTAGATTTTAATGTAACAATAATAAAACGTCAGCCAAGTTACAGTGATTGATGGGCAGGTGGTTAGTAAAATTCTGTCACATTATGGGAATTTTCTGGCACTTCTTACAAATTACAGAGACAACAACCGGCAAACGGATTAGCTGATAACTTCCCGGATCCTGTTTGACCGGAAATTGCTAAACGGATACCTGTTGGTTCAGAACAGAATATTATTTCAAATCAGCGTTGATTTCGGAAGGAAGTTTACCGAAAAAATTATGGAATGACTTCGTGAAGTACCCCGGATCATATCCGACCATATAAGCCACTTCAGATATGTTCCCGGCTCCTTTTTGAAGCAGACTCATGGCATGGTGCATTCTTACCGAACGAATTAACTGATTTGCGGTCATATTAATAATTGCCTTGAGTTTTCGATGAAGCTGTGAAAGGCTCATTCCTGATTCTGTTGCCAGATCTTTTACAGAAAAATCCTTGTTTCCTAAATTTTCATTCACCAGGCGCATAATCTTTTGCATAAAAACAGTATCGTGAGGTGTTACCAGCACTTCCCCCGGGTTGATCACCTCTCTGCTGCTGAATTTTTTCCGCAACGACTCTCGATTTTTAATCAGATTCCCGATCCTGCTAAGCAGTTCAGGAGTATTAAAAGGTTTTGCGAGATATTCATCAGCGCCAATATTAAGTCCCGTAATTCTGTCATTTAGCCCGGCTCTTGCTGAAAGGAGAATAATTGGTATATGGCTGGTTTTAATACTTGACTTGATCCACTTGCACATTTCAAAACCATCGGTAAGGGGCATCATCACATCACTGATAATGAGATCGGGAATGAATTCCTCTGCTTTCCTAAAGCCTTCCTCCGCACCGGAAGCTTCGATAGTCCTGTAATTATCCCGAATGCTGTCTACTATAAACTGTCTTACCGGCAGATGATCCTCAACAACAAGGATCCATGGTTTCCCTTCCTCCTTTTCCGGATCAAACGATAGAACTGGCATCCCGGAATCTGTAAGCAATTTTTTAGAGGGACCATTATGTGGTGAATCCGTCACATCCTCAATCCACTGGCCAGTTGTAAAATGCTCTTTGCCCGACGGAATCCGGAGGGAGAAGGTACTCCCCCGACCTGGTGTACTGTCCACCCGGATTTCTCCCTTGTGAACTCTGACCAGCTCATTTACAAAAGCCAGCCCGATTCCAGTGCCACCAGTATCACTCAAAGCCGGTTGACTGACCTGGTAAAACCGGTTAAAAATAGATGTTATTTGATCTTTCGGT
The DNA here is from genome assembly GCA_035638735.1 of Bacteroidales bacterium. Taxonomy (GTDB): domain Bacteria; phylum Bacteroidota; class Bacteroidia; order Bacteroidales; genus DASQZK01. Next base: position 7,921 of record DASQZK010000725.1, on the reverse strand, counting down.
ATACCAACACCGGTATCATGAATAGTAAATTCGACATAACCTGGTCCGTATTCCTCTTTAACCGTTGAAAGTATAACATTGACCGAGCCCCCGGGATTCGTATATCTAAACGCGTTTGAGAGAAGATTTACCAGTATCTTCTCCAAAATATCCGCATCAAAATAAAAGGAATCCAGGATTTCCTGGTCATTTGATTCACGATTAAGACTCAGGATGAGATTTATTTCTTTCTGTTCTGCCAGTGAAGCAAAGGACATAGCAATCCCTTCAACAAAATGGGTTACGTCCCTTTTACAGGCTTTCAGGTAATATCTCCCGCTTTCAAGCTTCGAAAGGTCGAGGAGTTGGTTGATTAATTGCAGCAGCCTGTTTGAATTTTTCAGCATCAAATTATAGGTGCGTTTCCTGATGCTATCGGTTTCTTCCTTTATTAATCGTTCAAGCGGACCATTTATGAGTGTGAGTGGAGTCCTGAATTCATGTGAAATATTGGCAAAAAACCTGGATTTATGCAGATCCAGTTCTTTAAGGTTAGCTGCTTCGATACCTGCCAATTTCAACTGGTTTCTCATCATCATGCGGGAAACCTCGTATCTTCTTATATTATAAAGGATAAAGAGCAACAAACCAATGTAACCAATATAGGCTTGTACACTGGCCCACCAGGGTTTACTTATGGTAATGTTCATTGATGCGACCCGGTCACTCCATATACCGTCACTGTTTGTGGCTCTGACTTTCAGGATATAATCCCCCTGAGAAAGACTTGTGAAAGTTACACTTTTATGATTCCCGATAGGAATCCACCGGTCCCCGGAACTGCTCATACTGAATGCGAATTCATTGTTGGCCGGAGATGTATAGTCGAGGGACGCAAATTCAACCGTAAAATTTCTTTTATTGTGGGAAAGTTCCAGGTGAGTTTTGTTTTTAAAGACTTTATAGTTGTGAACCAGTTTGGAGTGATCGGCGTCATAAAAGTATATACCTGTAAAAACGACCGGGGCCATGAAATTGCTCAGTTCAATATCAGATGGATTGAAAAAATTATACCCGTGTATTCCTCCGAAAAACATCTTACCATCCTTACTTTTGTAATAAGCTCCCCGGTTGAATTCATTACTCTGCAAACCGTCATCCGTTGTAAACAAGGTAAATTTTTGGGAATGGGGTTCAAAACGTGTAAGTCCTCTGTTGGTACTTATCCAGATATATCCTTTTCTATCGGAAAGCATGCCATAAACAGTATTGTCGGGAAGCCCGTCTTTTTCCGTGTAAGCCAGCAAATTACCGGTTTGAATATCATAGCGGCAGAAACCCTGAATAGCCGTTCCAAGCCAGAGGTATCGTTCAGGTTTTTCCGGATCCGGGAGTATTACGCTGATCTCACCATTCAACGGAGAGTTTTCCAATTGTTGTTTTCCCTTTACAGGTACGAAGGACATCGATTTCAAATTGAAATGATGCAGGCCGTTTTTCGCAGCCAGCCATAAATCACCCTTGGAATCTTCACATAACGACGGAAAAACAGGATCATCATTGACATCAACCTTTGTATTGGAGTAAGGGAAAAGATGAAATTGTCTTTTTTGCTGATCAAACCTCGCGAGTTCATTCGGTGTCAAGACCCAGACATCATCATTTTGGCAGTATACAAAGCATATTCGATTATCAATTTCCTTTGCGTTTGAGGAATCCCGGATGAATAATCTTGAGGTCTGATCAGCAGGATTATAACGGATCAACCCTCTTGTTGAAGCAATCCACAGAAAACCATTGTTATCTTCACTGAAGTGATAAATCAACCCGGGTTGACCTTCCGGCATACCCTGAAACAGGATATTTTTTAGAAAGGTGGAACGGGGCGGCTTATAGAATAACCCATGGTTCGATCCAATCCATAATGCGCCGGGCTTACTTTGGCTCTCATAAAACGCCCGAATACTGAGGTCCCTCACGGAATTCAATCCGTTACCCTGCATATTTAGTGAATCATTGGGATATGAAAAACGGACAAATGCAGGACTGAATATTGAAAGGCCATACCCGTTACTGCCGATCCACAGAGAACCTCCTTTGTCTGCACAAAAACAGGAGAACCAGCCTCTCTGTAAACCCAGGTAGTTTTCTTTTTGGTTTGACAACAACACGTGGTTGCCGGTAGTAAGATCAAGTATTAACATCCTTTCTTTATCACTTATCCAAATCTCTTCTCTCCCCCGGTTTATAAAAGGCGTTCCCGTCATAACATCCATAAGGGGAAGTTCTTTCCCTGGCGGATTAAACCGGGAAAAGCAATGTTGATCCTGAACATATCGGAACAAGCCGTGAGGATTCCCCATCCAGATATTACCTTTCTTGTCGTCAAAGATAATTCTGGCCCCGGTAAAGTTTTCGGAGAGACCACTTTCACTGAATCGCGCACTGTCATTAGGTAGAATGAAATCCATTTTCTCAAATACTGCCTGTTTTTTCCCCGGTGAATATCGGAAAATGTTATCCTGTGTGCCTACCCACAGCTGATTCTTTCTGTCAACGAGTAAGGTATAAATGCGGGCTTTTTTTTCAGGAAAAAAGTGATCAGGTCCGTCATACCTGGTTATCTGAACTGAATCTGCCTCCATCAAACCTCTATCGCCATTAAAATTGAGGCGGTTAAGGCCTCCTCCGTTTGTACCTATCCAAAGATTACCAGTTGAATCTGACGTAATAGACTGAATAATGTTATTCGATAAACTTTTCTCATTCTCCGGATCATGTGAAAATTGTATAAATCGCCCATGTTCTCTGTCAAAATAAAAGAGACCCTCGTTAAAAGTACCAATCCATAAATGATTGTTTTTATCTTCATGGATAGCGGTGATGTGGTTATCCAGCAGGGGAAAGCTGTCAGTTCTTTCGTATTTAAAAGCGGTAAAATGACTGCCGTCGAAAAGGTTTAGACCATCACGCGTTCCAATCCATATATAACCGTTGTGATCCTGACAAATGGAAGATATCATGTTCTGGGAAAGGCCTTCGTTCACTGTAATCTTTCTGAACCTGTATCTGTCTCCCAGATTTAAATCGGAATTTCCGACTTGTGACCAGGCTGTAGAGGGTGCTGGTAAGAAGAACACCACCAAATAAAAAAGGAAATAATTATATTTCTGAACCAATCTGTCCGGAAGGTGAGTATTTGTTCCATATTCAAATGATTTAATAATCATGATGAGAATCCATTTTAAAGGACAGGAACTCAATTCAATACTGCTAACATAATATCCATGTTTTTGTTTAGGGTGTCATGGTATAATCTAAAAAACGACTCTCCCTTGAAAAAGGAAAATGTTCCAAAAATTCAAAGTAATAGAGGCTATTCAGAAAACGGTGTCATTTGTCGTAGAGGTGTGCTGGTGACACGTCCCTACGACAAATGACACACATTTCTGAACAGCCTCAGGTAATACAGGTCAAGTTTGCCAACTTTCATAAACTAAAAACTTATTTAGAACGTTTATACTTTAAAATCCGATGATTATGAAATCGTTGATATTAGTTACGATGATGATGGCAGGCATTACTTTTGCAGGTTGTGCCCAGAATACAAAAAGCTCAGATAAAATGGAAACTAAACATAAAAAAGAACAACAAGCCGATACTTCTCAGCAGGTTCATTTTAATAAACTGAATGATTTTGAGAGCTTCGTCATGTTAAAGAAGGGAACAGAAAGACCATGGACCGGTAAATATGTCGATAACAAGGACAAGGGAACTTACATCTGTAAACGTTGTAATGCCCCGTTGTATAAATCGGCCGACAAATTTAACAGTCATTGCGGATGGCCGAGTTTCGATGATGAGATCCCGGGTGCAGTAAAACATCAGATGGATGCCGACGGCCGGCGTACCGAAATTATCTGTGCCAACTGTGGCGCACACCTGGGACATGTGTTTATTGGTGAAGGCTTCACCCCGAAAGATACCCGGCATTGCGTCAACTCGGTGTCGCTGCTATTTATTCCTGCCGGGGAACCTCTTCCTGAGGTCATAAAGCCGGATGAAAAGTAGTTTGAAGGTTTACAAAATATTACATCAATTAACCCGATGTATACTAATTAAGGCCGGTTGCTTGAATGGCAACCGGCCTTCATATCTTATGCCGGACCTTGTTGTTTTATTTTACATTTTCAAGGGCTTTTACCCTTTCCAACAATGGAGGATGTGAATAATGGAATTTCACGTACAACCTATGTGGCGTTAGGTTGCTGAGGTTTTTTGATGTCAGGTTTTTTAGCGCTGATATCAGTTTCCCGGGCTTATAATTTTCCGCTGCGAACCTGTCCGCCTGGAATTCATTCTTACGACTGATATAATTGAATAACACGCCAAGGATCAGTGATACCGGCGAATAAAGAATTCCGAAAGCAATAATACTGATATGAAAATTTGGTTCCTGAACCCCCAGGGCTTTTGATAGCTCCGGATTATTCAGAAACAGGGAGAAAATAAACAGCATCAGTCCCGTCTGGGCAATACCAAGGATGGTTCCTGTGAGGGTATGTTTTTTCTTGTAATGTCCTATTTCATGAGCCAGCACAGCCACGATTTCTTCTTTCGACAAATCTTTCACCAGTGTATCAAAAAGTACAATCCTTTTTTTGGAACCCAAACCTGTAAAATATGCATTCGATTTGGTCGACCGTTTTGACCCGTTGATAACGAATATATTATCGAGTTTAAAGCCGGCCTTAGCGGAAAAGTCCTCGATAGCACTTCTCAGTTCACCCTCTTCCAGGGGTGTTTGCTTATTAAAAAGAGGGACGATCAGGTTGGAATAAAACATCGTCATAAAGATGGTGAAGACTGAAACCAGTAGCCAGGCCCAAATCCAGAATTGTTTACCGGTAAGGTTATAGAACCAGACGATCAGAGCCAGTAAGCCACCGCCGATAACAGCGCCGAGTATCCACGACTTGATCTTATCGAGGATGAATACTCCGGGTGTAGTTTTATTGAAGCCAAAACGTTCTTCGATAACAAATGTATCGAAAACAGAAAAGGGAATCATAAGCAGATCGGAGCCCAACATCAGGATTCCGAAAAAGACGAGTGCCACAATAATGTAGTGATCGGATACAGAATAAGCCATTCGATTAACAACGGCAAATCCGCCCATGAAGAGCATCAGAAGCACGAGAAGAAGGCTGAACGAACTTGTAATGAATGAAAAGCGCGTATTCTCACGTTTGTAGTTTTGCGATTCCCTGTATCTTTCGGGCTCATACACATCAGCTAGCTCGTCGGGGGGTGAGCTGAAGGTATGTTTCAGATTCAGATAGTCGAGCCAGCGTTCGAGTCCGAAACCCAAAACCAGGATTGCTACTATGATAAAAAATACGATGTTATACATTATTTGCTTCCTTTACTTTTAATGGTCCAATTGTTTCTTCAGTTCTGTTACGGATTTTTCGCGTTTTTTCAGAATTGACTGGTAATATGTTGCCACGCCCGCTTCGGGCCTGTACTCTAATGCCTTACCGATCCAGTTTACCGCTGCGTCAATACTGTCGTGCATTTCATAATAAAGCGACAGGTTATATGACGCTTTGTACGCCTTTATCTTCCGGTCGCCCATGGCAATTTCTTTAAGTTCGGGTTCCACCAGGGAGATATTTTTGGCCTTCTTGTTGGTTAGTTCGAAATACGATCTTTTCACATCCTTCCAGCTGGGTGAAATTTCGTTGCCATATTTGTTCCCTCCGTACCAGAATGCCTCCCTTAACAGATCGCCTATATCCGGCAAATTGGAACGGGCATCGGAGGCATCCATTCCGTAAGCTGACCAGTACAGGGTATCCTGCATCCGTTTTTCATTGATCAATCCAAGTTTCCGGTCGTAAATGCGCCATAGCAACACCCGTACCATGGCCTGATCGGCAGCTGAAACATAATGATAGCCCTCGTCATAAGCTATAGTGCTATATGTTTTTGTATCAACTGAAAGACCGTAGTACTCGAACGAAATTATCGCGTCAACATTAAAGGTATCGCAAAGGTGGTCGATCGAAGATTGGGCAAGAGGCTCCAGGAAAGCCACCGTGTCTTTTGGCCTGAGTTCATAATACGGTGCATTGTTCAGATAGGTAGCCGGCGAGTTATCGAGTACGGAGAAGAGGCCGTTAAACACGTTTTTAATGACAATAGTATCAACAAAAAACTGTTCCGACGGATTAAGCTGGGGCAATTCGTTAAGAGAAGAAGTATCGATCGAGGGCGGGTAGGCAAAATTAAAAACCAGGACCTGTTTCACATCCTCCGGAAAGGTATATTCTGCGGGCTGCAGGGCTTCAAAAGAGATAACTTTCCCGGGAATGCATCCTGCGAAAAAAATAAAAGTGACCGCAAAAAACAGAAATAGTATCTTTTTCATAAATGTAACCGGCAAATATCCCGTGAAATTACAAAAAACGCGGGGAAATTTGCCGGATACGTGTAAAAATTATCAGGTGTTCATGGCACCGCAGACGTTAATAACCTGTCCACTGACATACGAAGAAAGGTCTGAACCGAGGAATGTACATACGTTAGCTACATCTTCGGGGGTACCACCTCTCCTGAGAGGAATACCTTTAATCCATTCCTGCCTGACATCTTCAGGAAGTTTGGCCGTCATTTCGGTGATGATGAATCCGGGTGCAATAGCATTACACCGGATGCCTCTTGACCCCAGTTCTTTAGCTACCGACTTGGTGAAGCCGATGATCCCCGCTTTGGAAGCTGAATAATTTGCCTGGCCGGCATTACCGGAGACGCCAACAACCGAGCTCATATTGATAATGGAACCGAAGCGCTGCTTAAGCATATACTTTTGGGCTGCTTTGGTGAAATTAAAGACCGATTTCAGGTTGACCTTGATAACCATGTCCCAGGTTTGTTCATCCATTCTCATAAGGAGGGTATCACGGGTGATACCTGCATTGTTCACCAGGATATCGATCCGTTCAAAATCGTTGATTATCTGCGTTACCACCTCATCAGTCTGCTGGTAGTTACTGGCATCGGATACATATCCCTTCCCTTTTACACCGAGTGCAGAAAGTTCTTCTTCCAGCGATTTCATGTTATCGTCCAGGTTAAGGTCGGTGAAGGCTACGTTGGCACCTTCTTTTGCAAAAGACAATGCAATTTGCCGCCCGATTCCCCTGGCAGCGCCGGTGACAACGGCCGTTTTTCCTTTTAATAAGTCCATTTCAGAATAGTTTTGATTCGTGCAAATAAAAGAAAGAAAATCGATTTAAACAATAAAACCAGAGGCCGAAAAATAGACCGGCCGGAACATCGTAGTGTCAAATTATTGATTTACTGAAATATAGTTTCGACCAATTCCGGAAGAATATCTCCTGCCCTGCCCTGCAGGAAGATATCGGTGACATCGGAAGTATACGATGAGCTGTCGGTATTTACTTCGATAATGGTAGCTCCATTTTGTTTGGCAAGCCTTGGTATCATGTTGGCAGGCATAACTTCACCGGTGGTGCCGACCAGGATAAATACATCGGCTCTGGAGGCCTCGTGAAACGCTGCTTCGCTGGCATCCTCAGGAATAGGTTCTCCAAAGAATACAAAATCCGGTTTCAGCACTTGCTGATCTGCCGGACAATGTGGTGGTATGGCATTCATTAACTCCTCTTCGGCATTATACCTTCGCCGGCATTTAGGACAAACAAGGTATTTGTAATTCCCGTGGAATTCGATGACATTTTTACAACCGGCTTCCTGGTGGAGGTTATCAATATTCTGTGTAACAACCGCTTTAATGAAGCCTTCACTCTCCAGGCGTGCTATAGCTTCATGGGCACGGTTTGGAACGACTTTACCGAAGAAGTCATAGAACAAGGTTTTGATCACTTGCCACGATTCGTCTGGATGTAAAGAAAAG
>DASQZK010000724.1:0-12244 GCA_035638735.1 Bacteroidales bacterium | reverse complement strand
CGGTGAAGAGGGCGATAAGCGCAAACAACGGGTTGAGGCTGACTTTTGAGCCGACGATTTTTGGTGTAAGCACATTCCCTTCAAGCGCCTGGACAGAAACATACAGAATGATCACCAGGACAGGCATCCACAGGCTGTCGTAATTGATAAGCGCATATAACGTGGGCAGTAACCCACCTATGAACGTGCCAATATAGGGGATGATCGCCAACAGGGCGGCAAAATAGCCAAAAAGATAAGGATAATCAAGGCCGATGATCCAGAGTCCGGTACCATTCAGGGTGCCCAGGGTAAGTATCACAAGGATAAGTCCGAAGAAGTAATTCTGAGCTACTTTCTGTATGGTATTAACCATCAGGGCAGCTTCCTCTTTCTTCCTGTCGCGGAAGTGAAGAATAACAAATTCCTTGAAGGAGCCCCGGTAAAGCAGGAACAGGAAGGTAAAAACAATACTCAGGGCAAGACTGGCAAAGAAGCTGGTGGATGAAGTCAGCGTTTTCTCAATTATCTTTGTCGACCCCAGCAGACTGCCGGCTCCCTTTCCATAGAGATCCTTAACCTGGTAATCACCGGTAAGAATATGTGCGTTGACCCAGGTGATGCCATTGTCGAGAAGGTTTCCCAGGTTTTTACCAAAATCTTTGATGTTCTGAAAAAGGTGGTAAAACTGGGTACCGAAAAAAAACATAGTTCCTGCAATAATAATCAGCACCCCCAGAAAAACCATGATAATCGATACAATGCGCGGTATCCCAATACGCTCAAGGAAACTGGCCGCCGGGTATAACATCATCGAAAGAAAAAAAGAAAAAGCCAACGGTACCAGTATAGGACGTCCGAAATAAAGCAACGCTATAATAAAGGTGAAAAGAATAATAAGTCTGGTGATCTTATTTAAAGATAAATCCATTTCTGGGGTTTGTTTTGTTATATAAACAAATAAAACACCACATCCGTTCATGTGCCGACCATGCAGTAATCCTGGTGATTTTTTAGGTACAACGTGTATATTGTTCTACATGAATAGAAATGTTATAGTGTAAATAATTCTACAACCACCGCGGTACATCATCAGTGTATTGCCGCTTTCCCGTTAATGGCAGGATTTTTTCATAAACATTAATTAGAATTTAATGTTTAATCATTAGTGTTTAATCTTTAAAAAATCAATCATTATGGGAAAAGCATCAAATGCAATTGCAGGTTTTCTGGCAGGAGCTGTTGCCGGTGGAATAGCCGGAGTACTATTTGCCCCTGATAAAGGCTATAAAACCCGCAAAAAAATCAAGAAACAAGCCAGGAAATTCAGTGATGAAATGCAAAGCAATGTCAACGAACAGGTTGACGGTCTGAAGGATTACATCAATGATTTTGTTGACGACGTTAAGGATAAATTCGACAAACTCGAAGATGACGTGAAGTCGAAAATAAAAGATAAGACAGCACAAGCTGCCAGCAAGGTTGAAGAGAAGGCCAAACAGGCCTGATCCCGGAGGTGAGATACCTTCACTGAACCATCAAATTTGAATCTCAAACTCCGGTCAAATGGAAAAAAACGCACTTTCTGAAAATCTTGCTGAGATTACAGCAGCCATTAAGAGTTACGTAAACACACGATTTGACCTGCTGAAACTAACCCTGCTGCAGAAAATAACCAGGGCAGGTACCTACATGCTCACGTTTGTTTCTGTCCTGGTATCTTTGTTTTCAATCCTGATCTTCCTGATGTTCGCATTCAGTTTCTGGTACGGAGAGAGAACCGGGAGTCTGAGCGAGGGTTTTCTTATCTCGGCAGGTATCTTCCTGTTATTACTGATTATCCTCTTCCTGCTCAGGCGCGTAATCTTTTCTAACACACTAATCCGTATTTTCTCACACATCCTTTTCTCCGACGAGGATGATAAACCATTACGATGATACCCGATAAAATAGATCACCGCAGGTTACATACGCTTACTGATGTAAAACTGGCACGCGAAAAGCTTAAATATGCCATTGCTCTGCAGGAGCAGGAGGTTACAAAGGGTTTTGCCAACCTCGGCGGCTCCATTATTGCTTCACTCCGCTCCTCGGCTTATAGCATTGGTGTGAAACTTGCCTTCGCCATTGTATCCAACCTGATGCACAGGAACCAACATTAAATGTCAATGTCCCACCCGGGCAAAATCTGTCACAAAAGTCTGAATTATTTGTCCGACTATATGTATTATTCATAAGTTGACCCCCTTCGGCTATCCCACCAAGAGTATGCCTATAGCAGATTCTTGAGCGGAGTCGAACTAATCGTATCAGTGAAAGAGACTCACGGGTCGCTGAAAACCCTGCTATGCGAAGCTGGTCTACGAAGCTCTATTCACCTGCCTGCCTGCTCACCCAATCATCTCTGATCATCCACCCCACTGAATTTATGCTTATTATCAGCTAAAATAAAGGCCGGAAACACTCTCAAGAGAGCATCCCCGACCTTTACCTAATATTTAACTGGTTGGTGATTGGGTCTTGGCCTGGTAATGAAATCTTCTTAACTATTCATGCCTGATTAATAGGCATGACGGAATTCCTTAAGTTTTTTGCGGGCCATAAAAATCCTGCTTTTAACTGTGCCCAGCTTGAGATCCATAATTTCGGCAATCTCTTCGTATTTGTATCCACTTATATAGAGTTGCAAGGGATACCTGAATTTATATTCCAGATCGCCAACCAGTGAATCGATTTCCTTAATCGACATCCAACTCTCGGTATCCATTTTAACCGAGAAAAGGGCATCATTGGCTTTGACAAGCTCGTCGTAACGTTGTCCCTGCCTTTTTTTCTTGCGGTAGAGGTTAATGTATGTGTTCTTGGTAATGGTAAAAATCCAGGCTTTAAAATTGCTGTAATCGCGGTACTTATCGCGATTCTTAAGTGCTTTGAGATAGGTATCCTGCATCAGGTCTTCAGCGTCCTGTTCATTTGAGGTTAAGGTGAGAGCAAAGCCTTTGAGTTGATTGTTCAGACTCATCAACTGGTTGTTAAATTCCATGTAGGTCATAATGTGATTTTTTTGGGTTGTTACGATACAGTATGTTCATATTACATACCAGCCTGCAAAGTGACGACGATGAAAAAAAGACATGAAAAACCTTTCACCTCTTGTATTCAATGTGTTATGAATTATATTTTCGCTTTGGACCATCGAAAAAGTCCAAAAAAGGCCGCATGCCATGATAGGAACGATGGCATTTCTGTTGATTTTTATCTACAACATGAAACAAATCATCCACAACCCATCTACAATTTTGTCAATCGGCAAGCGGAGCACATCAACAAAAAGAAACCCGTCGGTGAAGCGATGACCGGCATCCGGCATTAAGAGCCGTCCAGGTTATTGGCTTCAGTCTTGTCTGCTTATTACTTTATACTATTGATGGCTGAAAGATCATGGCAGAAACCACGGTTAACGTTCCCGATGTGGTCAAATTCGAACAAAATCATCCGCTCGGTGGTTTTTTGGATATTAAACCATGCCGCGAAAGTCTTCACAGAATGCCTGAAGGACCGTATCATATAAACCTTAATTATGGATATCAACTCAAACAGGCTAATCAATGAATTGTACCAGTTCTTCCTGGAGCTGGGTAAATTCAGCTTGTTCATCGGGAATACCTTCCGAAATTTCTTCAAGCCGCCGTTTGAGCATAACGAGATGCTGAAACAGTCGTACATGGTAGGTTATAAGTCAATGCCGCTTATTGGACTCACAGCGCTAATTATGGGGATTGTGCTCACCATGCAGACCAGACCCGTATTAGTCGATTTTGGGGCCCAGGCCGTGTTGCCCGGGATGATCTCACTTTCCATCATCAGGGAAATAGGGCCTGTGATCACTGCTTTGCTGGCTGCAGGAAAAATCAGCTCGGGATTCGGGGCTGAGATCGCCTCAATGCGGATCACAGAACAGATTGATGCCATGGAGGTATCGGGAACCAACCCGATAAAATACATCGTGGTCTCCCGTGTGCTGGCCACCACCTTTATGCTGCCTGTACTGGTCATATTTGCCGACTTCATCGGTATTTATGGTTCCTATATTGCCATCAACTTTACCGGTAATATCAGCCTGCAATTGTTCACAGACCAGGCTATCAACGTATTATCATTCGACGATATTATTCCCGCAGTTATAAAAACGTTCGTTTTTGGCTTCTTCATCGGCATTATCGGATGCTATAAAGGGTATTATGCCAATAAGGGTACCGAATCGGTTGGAACAGCTGCAAATACGGCAGTTGTGGTTGCCTCAATTTCAATATTCATCATTGACCTTTTTGCCGTCCAGATTATGGAAATGATGTAATTATCAGTTATGGAAAAGATGATTGAAATATCAGGGTTAAAAAAGAGTTTCGGTTCACTCGAAGTCCTCAGCGATATCGACCTTATACTTGAAAAAGGCGATAATCTGGCCATCCTGGGCCGGTCGGGTATCGGTAAATCTGTCCTTACCAAATGTATCGTTGGGCTTATTGAACCCGACGAAGGGACTATTTTCGTTCTAGGACAGGAAATAGGCAAAATGGAATACGACGATCTTAACGAACTGCGTACCCGTATCGGCTATCTCTTCCAGGGAGGGGCCCTCTACGATTCCATGTCGGTAAAGGAAAACCTTATCTTCCCGATGCGGAAAAAGAAAAAACTCATTAGCAAAGGCGAACTCCAGGACCGTGTAGAAGAAGTCCTTGAAAATGTAGGACTTAGCGAAGCTATTGATAAAATGCCGTCTGAACTGTCCGGGGGAATGCGGAAGCGTATTGCCCTGGCAAGAACACTTATAAAAAGACCCGAAATTATCTTCTACGACGAACCTACCACCGGTCTCGACCCCGTAACCTCGGGCGAAATAAGCGATCTCATCGTCAGCGTTAGCGAGAAATACGATACCTCCTCCATCATCGTTACCCACGATATGAAATGTGCCAGGATAACGGCCTCATACCTTAAACTTTTGGAAGATGGCATTTTTTATGCAGAGGGTACTTACGATGAAATGGCTTCCAACGAAGATCTCAAGGTCAGTTCATTTTTTCATTAAGAGTTTACAGTCTCTTAAAAAACTTCAAACTTAACCTCAATGCAAAAAGATACAACACGTAAAGTTAAACTCGGCATATTCGTCTCCATCATCCTGTTGGCTTTCTTTTTCGCCATTTATTATGTAGGGAAAAACCGTAACCTGTTTCACGAAGTCACAAAGGTGTATACTGTCTTTCCCGACATTAAAGGACTTGGCAGAGGCAGTAATGTGCGGTTCTCGGGAATAAACGTGGGGACCGTCTCGGGCATCTCCATTCAAAATGATACGACTGTCAAGGTCGAAATATCCATTCAGTCTGATTATGACAATTTTATTAAAGAAGATTCCAAAGTGGAGATCACCAACGATGGCCTGATGGGAAATAAGATACTCATCATTCATCATGGTTCAGCAGGCTCCCCTCCGGTGAAGGAATTTACAACCCTTAAATCGGTAAAGACAATCAATGTTGAAGATATTGTTAACGAGGCAACCAAAATCATCAAGAATGCACGTGACGCCACCAGCATTTTTCTCGAGGTGAGCAACCACCTGAAATCGGGTCATGGCGATCTCGGCAAACTGATCTATGATACAACCCTCACTCATAACCTGAACAATACGATGCGCAACCTGATGATAACAAGCGGCAATACCAAAGACATCACTAACCACATCAGGAAGGGCGAAGGTGACCTTGGCAGCCTCGTATACAGCGACACACTTACCAACAACCTTAAAAAAGCATTCGACCAGCTCATCGTGGCTTCAGAAAATATCAGGAATATTTCCAGAAGCCTGGATACAGCCGCCGTAAACATCAATGAGGGAAGCGGAATCCTTCATACTCTCATTTACGACTCCACCTTCATTCAACATGCCGACTCAACTCTAACCAACATGAACCAGGGTATTGATGAAATAACGAAAACCTTCGAAGCTATCAAAAACAGCTGGATCATAAACCTATTCGGCGAAAAGCAAAAGAAACAGGACAGGAAACAGGAAGAAAACAAAGAAGCCGGTAAGAAATAAAAACAAGTAAGCCGTAATTTTTGGGAGTATAATAAAAGTCAATGCCACTTACTGGTTGCAGGGTTTCGCCGTGTAAGGTAATCCTCTAACCAGGTAATGGCGTTCACACCCTTTTTGAACAGACTCAATCCTGCCTGACCCCTAGAAAAAAATTTTTACTCCACACTACCCTTTCCTCTCTTCATAAAAATTTGGCACGGCTTTTTCAACAGTTAATGATATAAACAACCAAATGCTGTATTACAATCCCATAGTCAAAATATTATAACCCACATTCTTTAATGAAACCAACCCGGAGGTCAGAAAAACACTAAAATGATTTCCTGGGCCTTAACGGCAGACAAGGATATAGATGAAGGAAGGACCATAGGCATTGGGTGCAGCCAGACAAAGAAGCAAATTAAATGAAATGTAATATCATGAAATCATCACTGATCAGAAGCGGAGTCACAACCATCCTAATCATTTTTTTTACTACCGCCTGTGCCAGTGCCCAGCGCGATTATGAAACCGGCATCGGTTTGCGGGCAGGGGTTTCTTACGGACTGACCGTAAAACATTTCATGAGCGAACGAAGCGCATGGGAAGGTATCCTCACAACCCGATGGGAAGGTTTCCTGTTGACAGGACTCTACGAGTTACACCAGGATGTATTCAATACAACAAATTTTAATTTCTTCTATGGTGTCGGCGGACATCTCGGTTCGTGGCATGGCGATGTCGGCCCTCACGACTGGTTTCACGACGGTAACCAACACCTTGCTATTGGTGTAGACGGTATCTTGGGTCTCGAGTATACCTTTGATGAGGTCCCATTCAGCATTTCAATCGACTGGAAACCAAGCTTTAACATTGCCGAACACACGGTATTCCTGGCCGATGAAGCAGGATTGTCCATCAGGTATGCCATTAAATAAACACAAAACAATGAAAAAAATCATTCTTTCAATAGTCATCCTCACCATTACTCTCTCGGCAGCAGGCCCCGACAAGAGGTTTAAGCTGAAGCACGAAGAGGATAATGTCAAGGTCTATTACCGGTGGAAAAAGAAATTCAGTTTCACCGGAAAGGATGAACGGACATTATTGTTATACCTGGCTAATGAGAATGACTACAGGGTTATGGTAACTTTTTCGATCGACATTTATAAAAATGCCTTCCTGTCGTCCAGCAGCGATACTCTGAGTTATTGTATCCCTCCTAACTACGAAATATCAGGTAATTTCAGAGACCTTGAGTTTTCTACCCGGGGAACGGCACTCGATTCCACCAAAAGTGACGATAAAGAAATGGTAGAATGGGAAATAAACGATTTTAGTGTGGCAAGAAACGAGACCTGCACAACACGCGCCAACTGGCGGTGAGGGCAGGATATGAAAAACCCATCAGTAATGGAAAAGAAAAGGTGTAATAACTATTATGTTCACATGGTTCACTTTATTAGTGAGGCTGAACAAGAAAATAAAATGGAGAGCAGACCGATAACAGGAAATATTGAGCTGATCATTGTACTGGTTCATTTTGTTAAAAAAAACCGTCCGTTATACCACGGACAGCAGGAAACAAAAGTGAATGAATGAACCAGCCTGTCCATCAGTCCTTATGCCTTGGGTATTTACCGGCTGGAACAATTACAGTTAATGCATTTTCTACTATTTCTGCTGTAATACAAGGTACCGGTTTTACAATTTCCCCATCGATATGCACATCCTGATATTCGGGGTTCTCTACTTCGAACCTGGTTCCTGTGAAATAATCTACATACCGGAGCCTGTCGATGTTTCCAGTCATAAAGGGTATGACCATTCTTGCGAGTTGCCACAGGTTATAAGCTTTTAATACAATCATTTCGAATTTCCCATCATCTACCCTTCCCCTGGGGTTTATGACTGCCCCGGTACCATAACGGCCGGCATTGGCAAACACGATCATTACGGCCTTAATACGGTTTTTACCTTCTTGGGTATGGACGATATAATGGTGTGTTTTCATCCGTAACAATTCGGCAATAAACATCCGGGCATAGGTCAGTATACCTCGCCGGTGCTGTTGTTCGAACCGTTTAATGATGTGAGCATTAAACCCTATATCACTTAAGTGAATGGAATATTGTTTTTGGTTAATCCTGAGGATATCCATCCCGATGGTATGTCCCCTGATCACAACCTCCAGGGCATCTTCCGGCTCTGAAGGAATGCCCAGTTCGGTAGCGATACCATTTGCCGATCCCATGGGAAGGAAACCCAGCCTGACATCCGTTCCCAGGACGGCCCTGGCTGCCAGGTTAGCCGTACCATCGCCTCCGGCTGCCACCACGGTAGCAGGCTTCCCTGTTAAAATGACTTTTTTCAGTGCTGCAAGATCATGTCCGCCTTGTGTTTCAAAGAAAGCCGGATCCACATCACTTCCTTGCACACCCATGATAATCTGTTCTCTCAGACCTGATTTTTCAATACTTCCCGAAACAGGGTTTATGACAAACAGAATTTTGTGTCTGTTACGATTATGGGGCTTTGGCATATCATCTGCACTATTATTGTAAAAGTATAGAGAAGACAAAAAGCATGCGAAAAAGCAATCTCATAAAAATATTAAATCTGCCATGGAAAACCACCCGATGGACGTTCAGGAAATTGCGCCTTTTCATCAAGCACCGGCTGGGATGGCTTGACGAGGCAGTAGTTGTGCCCTATCGTGGCTTCTACAGTCGAAACCACCTGTTCCTCGCAGGTGCCGTCATGGAAAACAAAGGTCTTCGTAAACCGGAAAGGAAAAGCTCGGTTTGGCAGAATATCGTCGCCATGCTCAAGCGGTATTCAAGCGACCAGATACCCGGCATAGACCTGGAAATCAGCCTTCAGGGAAGGAAATACGAGTCAGTGTCAGATGAGAATGGCTACTTCAGGGTCATCAGCGACAACGGTGCAGAACACAGTGGTAACGGCACCTCCTGGCTGCCATATACCGTCAGGGCAGTGATTGAAGATGAAAATTCGTTGAGCGAAATAAGCGCTTCCTCGGAACTTGTCGGCGCTAGTCCCGGGAACACATTCGGACTTATCTCCGACATCGACGATACCATCCTGGTAAGCCACTCTACTCAAACACTAAAGAAACTGAGACTGATGCTGTTGCGTAATGCCATCACCCGCAAACCCTTCCCCGGGGCGTCAGCCTTTTACACGGCGCTTCAAAACGGGTACTCCGGGAAAGAGAATAACCCTGTCTTCTATATCTCGAGCTCTGAATGGAACCTTTACGACTTACTGGACGATTTCTGTTCGCATAACAATTTCCCAAGGGGCGTGTTTATGCTCCGGGAACTTGAAGGAGGACTGTTCAAATCAGGCCAGGGAAACCACAACCATAAACTTTTGAAGATCCGAGCTGTCATGACAGCCTTCGACCACCTGCCTTTTGTGCTTGTAGGCGACAATGGCCAGCATGACCCCTACATCTACAAACAGATTAGCGAGGAATTCCCCGGTCGCGTCAAAGTGGTCTATATCCGATATATATCCCGCCGGAAATCAAAAAAAATCAAAGATCTCATAAAAGAGATGAAAGACCTGGGGACAGATATGCTCCTTGTACGGGATACTTACGAAGCTGCCCTCGATGCCGCCAACCGTAAACTTATCGCCCCCGATGCCGGTAAAAAAATCCATCTGGAGAAAGATGCCGACATCAACCGGCCCAATCCTGTTGAGGAAATATTGTAGAGTTTATGAGTAAAATGTGGAGGATTTTCACCAGTCGGAAGAGGGAATCGTGAAAGGTGCCCGGCTGTGTCTGCCACATACATGACCCTGTCTGAATTAAACATTATGTGTCCGGCACTAAATATGTATTGGAAAACCTGAACAGTAAAACTTATTTATCATGATCCTCTCAAACGTCCTTTTCGCATTCCTGCTATCGATATTCCTGGGATCAATATTCGCTTTTTTCCTGCGCATCAGGGGTCCGTGGAACAAAGTCTGGAGTTTCGCTTTCGTGCTCTTCCTGGCAATATGGGCTGCAGGTGTGTGGTTTACCGGCGTAGGTCCGCAGGTAATCAACGTCAGCTGGGTGCCTATGGTTTTCGTAGGCATTCTCGTCGCCCTGATATTAGCAGCCATGACTCCCAACTACCGTGAAGAAATTCCACCCAGGCCATTTGGAATATACTTCTACGTTTTCATCCTCAGCCTGCTTGTGGTGATATTGTTGGGTATGATGCAAAAAATGTGATCGGAAAGGATGCAGAGGAATGGGAGCCGGAAAAAAGTATCACACACTACCTCTCCCCTTGCTCCCCTTTGCACACCTAGGCCAGCTCTGCCAGATGGACAAAAATTTCCGGCATATTTCCTTTACAAATTTCATTGCATTTTAAATATTTTTTATAGTTTTGCATCCCGTAATTGTCCCGTGGTGTAATTGGCAACACGTCTGATTCTGGATCAGAAGAGTCCAGGTTCGAGCCCTGGCGGGACAACAAAATAGAGCTGAGAGATCAGCTCTTTTTGTTTTTTAGCCAGGGCGGGAAGCCTGTCCCGATCTAACGGAGAGAGCATCAGAAAACACTGGCAGGAAACTTATATTACCCTATCCTCTTTGCGTCATAATGGTACCCCACGGAACCCTCCCAGGTCCATGATTCATACCTCGCTTCAGCTTTGCATGATGTGGTCAATATTTAAAATGCCATGGCCATTACAAAGCATCAAGGACAAGGCAAAAAAGTGTAGCTGTCACAAAAATCACCCATCTTCGTAATTCGACATTCCTCTGTGTGATATTCCTGCTTCGCCCCGATATCGGAAACCGGGGCGAAACGGGACACGATCGATATTTTTCCTCCTTCTTGTTCACTTTCAACTAACTTTTCAACCCCGCCGGGTTTGGGGCGCAAATCGTCATTTTTACCCGGGGTTGTCACCCCGGGCTAATGTTTATTTAACCCTTTCAGCGTTTTTCCTCTCATGCTGTTCATTCATGCATTAGTGGCTTATTTCTCCCCCATCTAGCAGACACCCACGGTTATTGATATAAACATTCTTACAAGTATACTCCTCTTTTACGTTTTTCTGCACCATGCTATTCATTCGTGCATTAGTGGCTTATTTCTGCCCCTAATGTTACTGGTAATAAACCGGGCTAATATTTATGCAACCAACCCCAGGGTTTTTCCTGCACCATGCTATTCATTCGTGCATTAATGGCTTATTTCTGCCCACAATATTAGTGGTTTTAAAAAGGGGCCCCTTAAATAAGCGGGTATTTACAAAATTGCCGGGGCAAAGCGGACTGCTATTCCTGCGCAAAACGGAGAGATCCCCAAATACACCATAATATTCTGATAGTAAGCATATATGCCAGATTTTTCATGTCCTTTTAACGCTTCTTTATGCACTGAACGATGAACTCACGAGATTCACTATCAAGTGGATGTTCCATGAAATCACCAAAAATTTTATACTCTTCAAACTTCGTCCGTTCAAGCAAATGCTCCAGCTCATACCTGAAAAAAAAACGCATCGGCACATGCCAGTCTGCCTGCTTAACGTCCTCATCCTCGTCCCACACGAACCTGAAATGGACATTGATCAGCTGGGTAATAATATCGGGATCTGTACTGACAATGCGTTTTACTCTTTTCCCGGCTTCATATTCACCTTCGAAGTCGATTACATTCTTTAGTCCGTCTGCCACCATTTTAAGGTCCGGAATGAAAAGATCAAAAATGAAACGGCCACCCGGGTTCAAATGATCATAAACATTGTTTAATGCAACGACCTGTTCTACTTTATCAAGCACGTGCATAAACACCCGGAACGGAGCAATGATAAGGTCAAACTTAAACGGAAAGCGAAAGCTGGTAATGTTTTGAAGACTAACCCTGTCCCTTTGGGAACCCCTAAGTTTCCGCCTGAGAACCGCCATCATAGCTGTGCTGATATCAATGCCATATATATCGGCCCCCATTCCGAGGCATACGGTGAACAGTCGACCGGTACCAACTCCGACTTCCAGGGCTTTTCCTCCTGTTTCCAAAACTTTATCGAGGAAATAATTGTTGTCGACACCCTCCCTCACCTCGTGATAAATGGTATCGTAAAAACGGGCAATAATCTCGGGGTATTCGTGGGCCATGACGATACGGTTTA
>DASQZK010000723.1:0-12856 GCA_035638735.1 Bacteroidales bacterium | reverse complement strand
TCTCGGGCAATAGGTACAGAACCTGCCGGCCCTCATCGAGATATTTTTGAATCAGGTGTATATAGATCTCTGTCTTCCCGCTGGAAGTAACACCGTGCAGGAGCATCACTGTTTTTTTACTAAAGCCCTCAACAATAGCGTCCATAGCTTCCTGCTGCTTTTCGTTCAACGCGTGCGGTGCAACTGTTTTCGCGATGGAGGTGCCGGGACTTCCAGCAGGTCTCTCAATTTTGACCAGGATGTTCTTTTTCACCAGGCTGTTTACGGCCGAACTGTCGAACATAGAACGCAGAGCGGCAAAAGGAATCCCGGTGACAACCATGTTACCTTCGTCATTCATAGACCGCGAAAGCACCTCGTTAAGCACTGCCTGTTGTCGTGGAGCCCTTGTGAGGGCGTCCAGCTTTTCATGAAGAATGTCGTCCTTAATCATTTCAGCATGCAGCTGAACGAATATCTCTTTACGGGGTTTATGCCTTTCTTTGAGCCTTTCCTCCAGGAACACCGCTCCCTCCTCCATCATCCTGCGCAAGGTCCGGTGTATGTCTTTTTGCCCGGTTATCCTGGTCAGATCTCCAACCGACAAACCACTATTCTCCTTTGCAACTCTCAGTATAAGCTCACCTGTACGGCCGGGATCACCTTCATAAAAATCGTTGATAAGAATACGTGATTCACTCTCTAGTTTAAGCCCCGAGGGCAGGGCAGCCTTGAATATCTCTCCCGGGGTACACATGTAATAATCGGCCATCCACTCCCAGAAAGCAAACTGAAAAGGATTGATCAACGGCTCTTCGTCGAGAACCTCCCGGATATCCTTCACCTCACCGGAACCGGGTGGCGTTTCATGAAGTGAAGCTACCAGGCCGGTATACATTTTCCGCTGGCCGAACTGTACAATAACCCTTTTGCCTTCGGCCACCTGTGCCTGAAGGTTCCCGGGAACCCTGTAGGTATATGTCTGCCGCATGGGCAATGGAAGGATAATCTCGGCGTATATCGGCACGTTCCTAATCTCCGGTTTGATAATGATTCCGGTAAAGGTAATGATTTGTGTCCGAAACATGAAGGGGATGATCGCTTGTACAGGATGATCGCAGCCATCCCTTACAAGCGGGGCACGAATATCATACGGACAGTATCTCTGCCATTTCCAGGCTGGAAGAGTCCACGTTCTTATGCATCTTGATCACCTTGCTGAAAGGCACATTGACGATCTCACTGTCTTTCAGTCCGACCATCACACTTTTCTGGTCATCCAGCAGTGCTTCCACGGCATAAAAGCCAAATTTACTGGCCGTGACACGGTCGAAGGCTGATGGTGTCCCGCCCCTTTGGATATGTCCCAGTATAGAGACCCTGACATCGTATTCTTTGAAATCATCTTTTACCTTCTCGGCAATAGCCATCGCCCCGCCTTCTTCGTCACCCTCGGCAACGATGATAAGGTTACTCGACTTTTTCCGTTTGAAACCTTTCTCCAGGTAATCTTTAAGGCCTGAAGCCTGATTCTTCACCTCGGGCACAAAGATGGCTTCAGAACCACAGGCAATACCACTGTGAACGGCAATGAAACCGGCATCACGACCCATGACTTCGATAAAAAACAGCCGGTTATGACTGCTGGCTGTATCGCGTATCTTATCAACCGCTTCCACAACCGTATTCAGTGCAGTATCGTAACCGATGGTGTAATCGGTTCCGTAAATATCATTATCGATGGTTCCGGGAATGCCGACGAAAGGGATATCGTAGTATTCATCGCAGAAAACCCTGGCACCGGTCAGAGACCCGTCACCGCCTATCACAACAACAGCTTCAATACCTTCTTTCTTCAGGTTTTCGTAGGCCATCTTGCGACCTTCCGGGGTGCGGAACTCCGCGCTCCTGGCGGTCTTTAGTATGGTACCTCCCCGTTGCAGGATATCACTGACACTGTAAGACCGTAGTTCTTTGAAATGGCCGTGTATCATGCCATGATAGCCATGCCTGATACCAACAACCTGCATTTTATGATATATAGCAGTACGGACTACTGCCCTGATAGCCGCATTCATACCCGGGGCATCACCTCCTGAGGTAAGTACTCCTATTCGTTTAATTTTTCCCATTTAAATCAATTTATCAAATCATAACCGTATCAACGGCTTATAGATTAAGCCTGCAAAGTAAATCCAAAATTAGAACCTGGCATAATATTGAACACTAATTTTAATTTAATTTTTTGTAAACTCTCTGATCTTACCGGCTACCTCTTCGAGTAACCACCTCGGCGTTGACGTTGCTCCACAAACACCTACAGAAGAAGCATTTTCGATCCACTCTCTGTTTAGCTCCTCCGGGAATGATACCAGGTAACTGCGGGAGTTCACCGACCGGCAAACATCGAACAGAACGCGGCCGTTTGAGCTTTTCTTTCCTGCCACAAAAATAATAACATCGTTCTCTCCTGCAAACTTACGGATACCAGGCTGACGGTGTGAGATATGCCGGCAAATGGTATCGTGAATATCAAGCTGCCCCGGCTTATCCGTATTTTTCCCCATGCGCTCCTTCAATTCATCCCTGAGTTGGTTAAAACCATCCGTATCCATGGTAGTCTGGGAGTAAAGGCTGACATTTCCACTCAGCCTGAGGTTTTTCAGAGCCCCGGGACCGGAGATTACAATGGCATGGTTCCCGGTCTGCCCGGTCAGGCCAACAACTTCCGGGTGATCTTTCTTTCCGTATATGATAACCTGGCTGTTTTCGCCCCCGTTGTCCCAGGTCTGCCTAATTTTCTTTTGCAATTTCTTAACGATCGGGCAGGTGCCGTCAATCAGCTCGATATTATTTTTTTCGGCTACCTGGTATGTCTCAGGCGGCTCCCCGTGAGCCCTGATGAGCACCTTAACATTGTGTAACCTCTGAAGGTCCTCCTTTTCAATAAAGATAATCCCCTTGGCGACCAACCGCTTCACCTCGCTCTCGTTATGGACAATCTGGCCAAGGCAATACAGCTTCTCCCCGGTATCGAGGATCTCCTCGGCCTGGCTGATCACCCGGGTTACCCCGAAACAGAATCCCGATTTCTCCTCAATGCTTATTTTCACGATCGTGCTTTTTTAACAGGTCCCGAAACCATTGCATCTGTTCCTCAACACTCATATAACTGTTATCTAAAATATCAGCATCATCGGCCTTTTTCAGTGGACTTACCGCCCTGGTCTCATCGATATGATCGCGTTCCCTGATATTATGCTCCACCTTTTCAAGGCTTGCAGGTATGCCCTTGGCTTGCAACTCCGCAAAACGGCGTTCTGCCCTGATATGCGGGTCGGCTGTCATAAATATTTTAATATCGGCACCGGGGAAAACTACCGTACCTATGTCGCGACCGTCCATAACAACACCGTTTTTCCCGCCAACAGACCGTTGCAATTTTACCATGCGTTCACGAATTTCTCCAATCCTGCTAACGGGACTAACATTTTCGGAAACGGCCATGCTGCGTATCTCATTTTCCACTTCCCTGCCATTCATACTTATCAGGTAGCGGCCGGTCGACTCATCTTTAACAAAACCGATATCCAGATTGTCGAGCGACTTTTTAAGTCCGGCCTCGTCAACCCGGCCATCATCCACGTAGCCTTTTTCTATCCCGAACAATGTCACAGCCCGGTACATGGCACCGCTGTCGATATAAATGTACCCGAGTTCATCGGCTATCCGGCGCGCAAAGGTGCTTTTCCCGCACGATGAATAGCCATCAACGGCAATGGTCAGACCATTTTTAGTATTTTTCTGCATTCAGACTGGTTTTAACGATCCATCGGGATGACAGATATTCCTCGTTTCAATCTGGCATAGCATGAGGAAAGTCCGGTTCATCTGATTCGATGGTGAGAGGATTGTTTTTAATCACCTCTCCCTGTTCTTGCAGCAAAATTACTAAAATTTACTGATCTTTAGCGAAACGTTCAGATGCCGTCACACACCACAACGGTAGAAGTAGTTATCAGTTTTTCCGGTAAAACTCAGACAGGTTTGTACTTAGAGAGAAATGGTTTGATGCCCCGGCGAGATGATAGGTGGCCCTGCCGTAACTGAACTGGAATTTAGATATCTTTAATCCAAAGCCCCAGGAAAAGCCCACCATGCCAACACGCGGGGCAATTTTAAGCTCCTGTCGACGCTGGTAATTATACCCAAAGCCAAGAAAAAAATTCTTTCCCGGCATAAACTCCAGTCCGAAAATAGTATGCCGCATCAGGTTATCACCGAACGTTTCGATTTTCGATGCCGGAGGGGCATCGTTAGAAAGCGTATTATAGACGTTTGAATTGTCAAGTGAACTCTCGTACGTCATGTCCCAGTGCTGCAATTGCTGGAAAAGCAGAGAGAACCGGAATGGTGCATGAGCCAGTTTTTGCGATAGCCCGGCCTGGATCTCAAAGGGTAGATGTTCCCGTTCGGCTGTACCGTAATAGGTGGTAATCTGGGTGCCGATATTTCGCAAAACAACGGCAGCAGTAAAAAGACTGGTGGGGTTGTGGTAGGTGACACCAAGGTCGGCGGCTATGCCGATGGAACTATAACTCTCGAATACGCTATATACCGGCTTCACATTTATGCCAACAGTGAGGAAGGTATCAATGGGGCGCGAATAGATCAGGTTCATGGCATATTCCGATGCGGTAAACGTATTGCCGTTACGGACCCCATTTTCATCGGCATACGGAAAGGTACCATAGTTGACATAATGAATACCGGCGGCAAAATTACCCAGTTTACCATAACTGCGGGCATACGAGACATAGCCGTACTTAATATCGTCGAAATATCCCACATAATTTAGTACCAGGTTATTGTGCATCTCCGGTGAAAGGAGCGACGGGTTATGAAAGGGAAGGTTCAGGTCTGCATCGGGTATGGCAATGGATTTACCACCCAGAGCTGCCACCCTGGCAGAATTGGCCTGATTGAGAAATGCATAGGTATAGCTTCCTCCAATCTGTGAATAACCGGCCGTGAATATTGACAGAAAGAACAACAGGGTCAGTGTTTTCCTTTTCATGAAAGCTGGGATAGTTTTAGTTTCTAAACGTATAAAAAATCTGCTTAGTGTACAACAGTAACAATCAACCCCCTAAAAGTGTCATAAAATGTTCGTCGGCCGAGGTCACCCAGTTCCTGAAATCCTCATAATTACCTTGTGATAAAGGCCCTTCGGTTGCGGGATCAATGCTACCTGTTAATTCATGTGCAAAACCCGCTCTGCGTGCATCAACCAGGTTACACAATTGTTCGAAATGTCCTTTTGAAGGTATGAGCAAGACCGGCTTGCCTAACCAGGCCGACTCGCATACAGTTTCGAATCCAGCGGTACAGATTACCGCCCGGCAGCCTGCCAGGTCATCCAGAAATTCATCACCCGACGGTCCTGACATCTTTACGTTGGGCAGATGCATCACCTGGTGTTCCCTGCAGCCGGTATATATGTGCCAACTGGTATCGGCATGAAGACTTGCCAGGGCGTAAATCTCATCGAGGAAACCTTCGTTCAGGAGGTATACCAGGTAGTAACCGCCCCTTTGCGGGGTAAGCTGTCTGAGCTTTTTCCGCAACAGAGGTGGCGCGACGACCGTTGTTGGTATGCCCTCAACATGGCCGGGAGTAAAAGACAGGGCGATCTTTGAATGCGCACCCAGCGCCACCAGTCGGGAGTGCAGGCTGAGAAAAAACCGCATTAACCGGTGACCTCCGGGCCAGGTGAAACCCTGACTTTCGAAGAAGAAATGATGCGACAGCACAAACATCTTTTTCCGGCTGAAAGCGACAGCATGCGCCAGGCTGCCTGTCATATCATAAAAATTCACAACGGCTGCAGCATCCGATCTCCGGATACTACGGGCCATCCTCAGAATTTCGATAAGGAAGAGCGGTGTGGCCAGCAGATTGTAAATAATCGAAAGTGCAACATTAATACCCTTTTTATCACGCGTGCGAATAAAGTTAGGACTTCGGAATCCATGGAGTTTCCCTGCAAAATGAAGACGGTAGAATGCCGGCACCTCTCTCCGGTAACTTCGTCCCACAAAGACGCTCTCGACCTCATGTCCGTGATCTTCGAGAATCCCAGACAGAGCTATAGATTGTGTTATATGTCCCCGGCCTTCTCCTTGCACAATAAAAAGATATTTCATAATACGACCAGCATATTGCCAAAGCAGTTAAATCATTTTAATGGTCCTGTACCGGCATGACTTCCGGATGTGCAAAACCGTCACGCACCGTAAAGCAGCCTGCATTTCATTCGACAGCCACATTCCGGGATCAGAATCGCAGGTATTGACATGCCATGGTGACAGTATTGGAGTGCAAGTTACGTCGTGAACAGAAATATAAAAACGTTTTTACTTATAATGTTCCCTGAGCATTTCGACAATTTCAAAAACAGCAGGACAAACCTCCGTATTTTTCAACGTCAGGTCCAGGAGTTGATAAAACCTTTTCCTGTCGGTATGTGGATATTCACGGCAGGCTTTAGGCCTGTTGTCATATATCATGCAATAATTATCAGGCATAAGGAACGGACACGGTGTTTCTCTGAATACGTAGTCCCCGTCTTCATCTGTCATCAGGTACATCCCGGTAAAATCTGCCGGCCTCATACGCAGGGCCGAGGCCATCCGTTGTATATCGCTATCGTTGAGCATGGGGCTGATGGTTTTGCAACAGTTAGCGCAGTCGAGGCAATCGATATGTGAAAAGGCCTCATCGTGAAATCCGCGCACTGTCACATCAAGATCAGATGGTTTCTTCCTTTTCAGTTTTCTGACCATCTCCAGGTTGGTCTTTCGGTTGTCGCCGGCCCTGTTTTTGATGTCTTCGGGATCAATCATATTCGTAGTGTTAGCCCGGAAACTGGATGGTGGGCGGGGTCTGGCTTTTTCTCAATTTCACCGACTTCACCTGTGACATGATCAACCCGATAAGTACCAGGACAATTCCGACAATTTTAAGCGATGGCATGGCTTCATTCAAGAGAAAAAAGGATGCAACGGCAGCAAAAACAGGGATCAGGTTTGTAAAGATATTCGCCCTGGAAGCTCCCAGTTCCCGAACGCCCCGGGTAAAAAGGATAAACGTGATGGATGATCCAAAAACAGCCAGGTATACCAGAGCTATTACAGCTTTTAACGTAGGGATGGTTGTCCTGAAGGTGTCAAAATCGACAAGAAGGAAGAAAGGCAGGAACATGAAGATGCCGAAAAAATTCTGATAGGCTGTAATAGTGAATCCGTTATACTTACCGGTCAGTCTTTTCACCAGGATAGCATAGCCTACGGCAGAAAAGACCGCCATGAACATCAGGAGGGCGCCCTTCAGGGTAGCCCCGAACTGTACTTCCCCTGAAAATACAACGGCAAGCACACCAGAGAAAGATACCATGAGACCGATCTTATTCAGTAAATTCAGTCGCTCCCGGTATACGATGAAAGCGGCTACCGGAACGATAAGAGGAATGGTGGCTACGATCACGGCTGCCATCGTCGATGAGACAAAGGTGAGTCCGTAACTCTCCCCCATAAAATAAAGGAACGGCTCGAATGCGGAAAGCATGAGGACATAGAGCAGGTCACTGCGTTCGACCTTCTCCATTTTTTTAAGCAACCTCGCCGAAAGCACAATGAATGGCACCGAAATAATCAGGCGCAGGAAAATAACGGTTATCGGCCGAAATGATTCAAAAGCGAACTTATAAAAAACAAAAGTCAGCCCCCAGAAAAGCATGGTAAGCACCAGGCTTAAATAAACAGCGGCTTTGGGTGATTCCATGCGCTACGAAGGTTTGTTTAAATTTTCCCGAAATGCCGGCCGGCATGAATACCATGCAGGTGAGGCCCCGGTAAAGTGTGCAAAGGTAACAATTTATACTATCACGAAAGCGATAACACCGCACCGGTAAGACACCTTCCGATACCTGGCGGCAAACATGCCGGTATGGTTAATAAAAACAATGCGTCGTAAGATCGAAAAATGGTCCGGCCCTACGACGCATCGTTTATTTTATCAATACCGATTAGCCTGTTATTACGCAGCCTTCAACCGCTTGATATTGGCTTTTTCCAGTTTTTCCCTGGCATATCTGAGCCCGATGGTGATTTCAGTCTCCTCTTTCGATGGCAGTTCGTACATGGCATCCATCATGATGGCTTCGCAAATAGAGCGCAGGCCACGGGCCCCCAGTTTGAATTCGACAGCTTTATCTACAATATAGTCGAGTACTTTCTCGTCCCACATCAGTTTGATGTTATCCATCTCGAACAATTTCTCGTATTGTTTGGTGATGGCATTTTTAGGTTCAGTAAGTATTCGCCGCAGGGTTTGCCTGTCGAGTGGATCGAGGTATGTCAGGATAGGCAGCCGGCCGATGATTTCGGGTATAAGTCCGAATGCTTTAAGGTCCATCGGGGCTATATACTGCAGAAGATTTTCGCGATCGATGTCTTCATTATCTTTACTGGCCCTGTAACCCACCACCTGGGTGTTCAACCTGTTCGCGATTTTCTTTTCGATGCCGTCGAAAGCACCGCCGCAAATAAACAGGATATTTCGTGTATTGACCGGGATCATTTTCTGATCGGGGTGTTTTCGGCCTCCCTGCGGTGGAACATTCACGACGCTGCCTTCGAGCAATTTAAGCAGGCCCTGCTGAACGCCTTCACCTGATACATCGCGGGTGATGGAAGGATTATCGCCTTTCCGGGCAATTTTGTCTATTTCGTCAATAAAAACGATACCCTTTTCAGCAGCTTCAACATTATAATCGGCTACCTGAAGAAGTCGTGTAAGAATACTTTCAATATCTTCACCCACATAACCGGCTTCCGTGAGCACGGTAGCATCAACAATGGTAAAGGGTACATGAAGCAGCTTGGCGATGGTGCGGGCCAGCAGGGTTTTCCCCGTGCCGGTTTCTCCCACCAGGACAATATTCGATTTTTCGATCTCTACATCGTCTGCATCAGTTACGTTCGATTGCATGAGACGCTTATAATGGTTATAAACGGCCACCGAAATGTATTTCTTGGCTTCTTCCTGCCCCATAACATAAAGATCGAGGAACTTTTTAATTTCGGCTGGCTTAAGCAGACGTATCTCGTCGATATCGAAGCCACCCTTCTTCCCCAGTTCTTCCTGTACAATGCTGTAAGCCTGTTCGATACATCGGTCACAGATATGACCCGAGATACCGGCTATAAGCAAATTGGTATCTTTTTTCTCCCTGCCACAAAATGAGCATCTGTCCATGCTATTCCTTATTTTTTACCTGTGTTTCTGGTAAGTATTTCATCAATCATCCCATATTTCAGAGCCTCATCGGCCGTCATCCAGAAATCCCTGTCGGAGTCTTTTTCCACTTTCGACAGTGTTTTGCCGGTATGGTTTGCCAGGATCTGGTACAGCTCGTTTTTGAGCTTCAGGATTTCACGTGCGGTGATCTCAATATCGGAGGCCTGGCCCTGGGCTCCGCCCATCGGCTGATGGATCATGACCCTTGAATGAGGAAGGGCCGACCGCTTGCCCTTGGTTCCGGCAGCAAGCAATATGGCACCCATTGAGGCAGCCATGCCCGTGCAGATGGTAGCTACATCGGACGTGATATACTGAATGGTATCATAGATACCAAGACCGGCATGCACAGAACCACCGGGCGTGTTAAAATAAATCTGGATATCTTTCGACGGATCGGTGGATTCCAGGAAAAGCAATTGGGCCTGGATAATATTAGCCACATAATCGTCAATGGGTGTTCCCAGGAAGATGATACGGTCCATCATCAATCGTGAGAATACATCCATCGTTGCAATATTCAACTGTCTCTCTTCGATAATGGTTGGAGAGATATAGCTGTTATCGAACACCGAGGCATAGTTGCTCAATGTCATTGAACTGATACCCAGGTGTTTGGTTGCGTATTTCGTGAATTCGTTGTCGTTGCTCATATCTGAAGTTTTTCAGTAAACAAATTAATTTTCAAATAGTTTCCGGAACGCCTCAACAGTAACTTCTTTTTCGTCCAGCTTTACAGTGTCTTTGGTAAACTGAACCACCTTATCGTCGTATTTCTGCTCCCTCAAACGCCGGGCTTCTTCGGGTTTGGTCATCTGTTCCCTGGCGTACGATTCGATATGTTCATCGGGAACATTGTAAAGCCCATACTGATAGAATTGGTTTCTTGCCAGGGCTACCGAGTATTCAAAGAGCTCTTCATCACTAACATTGATATCGTACTTACCCACGATTTTGTTCTTAATAAGCTGCCAGCGGAATTCGTCCTCATATTTTGAAAACTCGTCTTCAATCTGTTCTTTGGTCAGGTTTTCGTTGGTTTCTGCAAGCCATCTTTTAAGAAATGCCGTCGGAAGCTCAATCTTTACCTCTTTTACAAAATAATCCCTGACATCGACGGCGAATTTGTAATTTGATTCCCGTTCGTAATTGGCTTCCAGTTCTTCTTTCAGTTTTTCCCTGAATTCTTCTTCAGATTTAACAGTACCTTCTCCATATACATTGTCAAAGAGTTCCTGGTTTACTTCATGCTTCTCAAATTTAAGAACTTCATTGATAACAAACTCAAAATTTCCCGATAAAGTTTTCGCGACGTCTTTATCTATTTTAAGAAGTGAACTCAGTTCGGCTTCATTCGGATAGGCTTTGGCCACCTGGAAGACTACTTTATCGCCCTGCTTTTTACCTTTAAACAGCTCCTTCTGTTCATCGTCTTTGATCATATCGAGAGACATGCTCACTTCGTCGGCAGCAATACCGTCTTCGGCGACCTTTCCGTCTTCACCGAGCTGGACAATATTACCCTTAAGAAGTTCATCGCCGGTTGCAGCGTCGACAGGAATAAATTCACCCTGGCGTTTGGCCACGTTATCGACATGTTCATCAACCTCTGTATCCTGAACGCTGATTTTGTAGAACGGCAAATTTAACGTATCGTCGATGTTGACCTCAAACTCCGGTGCCAGACCGAGGTCGAACTTAAACTCAAATTCATGATCATTTTCAAAATCAATCTGCGGATTGTCATCTCCATCGTGAGCCATGGGTTCCCCAAGGATCTGCAGTTTCTCATCCTGGATAAATTTCATCAGGTTTTCACCAACGATCCTGTTAATCTCGTCGGCAAGAACGGGCTTATAATACATCTTCCTGATCATACCCATGGGGACCTTACCGGGTCTGAACCCGGGTATGTTTGCTTTTTTCCTGTAGTCTTTAAGCATGTCTTCAACACGCTGCCTGTAATCCTCTTCTTCAACTTTAAGGGACACCACAGCATTGAGATTGTCAACCTGATCTTTTGTAATGTTCATTACGTTTCTGCTTATTTAAATTATTATAAGTAATAAAAACCGCCCTCACCTTAACTGTATACAGCTAAGAATCAGCGGTTTTAATTATGTGCGGATGAAGGGACTCGAACCCCCACTCCTTACGGAACCAGATCCTAAGTCTGGCGCGTCTACCAATTCCGCCACACCCGCCAAAATTTCCGCAAAGTTAAACTAATTTTACTAAAATTCTGATTTTTTTTGCATGAACCTCATACTCGGCTCACTTTGCGGCGATGTCAATATGTCTTTGGAAACTACCCTTTACCGCTGATGGATGTAATACGCAGGCCGGGCAATGACCGGGAACGGGAAGCCGGAATACCGGTAACAACCGGCCTTCATATTTAACCATCAGAATGTTCTGAGTTCAAAATTTTTACCCAGGTATAATTTCCTGACCTGTTCATCTTCGGCCAGGTCTTTGGCCGTACCGGCTTTGAGAATTTCCCCTTCAAAAAGCAGGTAGGCACGGTCGGTGATCGATAATGTTTCGTGCACATTATGATCGGTGATAAGAATACCGATATTTTTTTCCTTCAACCTCGACACGATGTTCTGGATATCCTCAACAGCAATCGGGTCGACACCGGCAAATGGTTCGTCGAGAAGGATAAAATTCGGGTTTAAAGCCAGTGCGCGGGCTATTTCCGTCCGGCGCCGTTCCCCACCTGAGAGCTGGATACCAAGACTCTTACGTATTTTCCTCAGTCCGAATTCATTCAGGAGATTTTCCATCCTCTCCCGCTGTTCATTTCTCGACATGCCCGACATTTCGAGAACAGCCAGGATATTATCTTCGATACTCAGTTTCCGGAATACAGAAGCTTCCTGTGCAAGGTAACCGATGCCTTTTCTGGCCCGTTGATATACAGGCTGGTGTGTAATATCTTCATCGTCGAGGTAGATATTCCCTTCATTAGGTGTAATCAGTCCGACGATCATGTAGAACGACGTGGTCTTGCCAGCTCCGTTTGGCCCGAGAAGCCCGACAATTTCACCTCTCTCTACTTCGATGGATACTTTTTTCACCACCGTTCGTGATCGGTATTTTTTAACCAGGTCTTTGGTGTACAGCTTCATATTGTGGTTAACGGTTCTTTTTAGCTATTATTACCCGCCTGTTCCCTTTCTCTATCTTCCTTTTCCTGCTTCTTTACGATCCGTCGTGATATTACGATGCCGACTTCATAGAGTGCAATAAGGGGGAGTGACACGAGAATCTGGCTGAACACATCGGGCGGTGTGATAATGGCAGCCAACAAGAGAATGACGACAAGTGAGTGCCGGCGGTATTTCTTCATAAACTCGGGTGTAACCAGCCCGATCTTTGTCAGGAAATACACCATGATGGGCAATTCAAAGATGACGCCGCTGGCCAGGATGACCGAGGTGACCGTTGACACGTAAGAAATAAGATTGATCTGATTGGTGACCTGGGGACTGACGCTGTAGCTTCCCAAAAA
>DASQZK010000722.1:0-5387 GCA_035638735.1 Bacteroidales bacterium | reverse complement strand
ATCTTAAATATACCTTGATTCCCGATGTTAAGTTTAAACTGAATTGGCTGCCGATGGAACAATTCAGCAAGGTAAACTTCAGACTGTATGGCAACCTGTTTTTCGACTGTGCAGCGGTAAGAGGGTCTCAATATGAATACGATAACAACGATCTTGTGAACAGTTTCCTTTACAGCACCGGCATTGGCTTCGACCTGGTGACCTATTATGACCAGGTCTACCGTCTCGAGTTCACCCTGAACAGCCTTGGTGAAGCCGGGATATTCCTGCACCTGGAGACACCCTTCCGCCGGTGGTAAAAACCCGTAAAAAAAACCATTGTTAACGTCGAGTTTTGCCTTCTAAATCCATTAAGAAGTAGAGGCAGGTGTGCTCCAGGGACTTTTTAGCAGATCCGCGCTATTTTCCGGCAGGTTTTTGATGTAACTCCCCGGCGCGGTATATCATCAATTACCACTGGCATCGCACCGGCAGAGTATTCGAACGTAACATCGATGAACATGAACATTCTGAACAGCATTCTGAATTTTTTCTATCCTCCCCAGTGTGATGTTTGTGGCCGGTTGCTTACCGAAGGGGAACAGGTTATTTGTATGGCATGTTTTCTGGACCTCCCCAGGACTAATTTCCATCTCGATGAAGCCAACGCCATGGCCAGGCTTTTTTGGGGAAGGGTATTTATCACCCATGCTGCAGGCTATTTTTATTATAATAAAGGAAGCCTTTATCAGAAACTCATCCACAAGCTTAAGTATAATGGCCGGGCCGACATTGGCAGGATGCTTGGCCGGTATTATGCTGATGAACTCAGCCGGTCGGTTTTTGCAGAGGCCGGGGTGGTTATGCCGGTCCCGCTTCATCCCCGGAAGGAGCGGCTGCGGGGATATAACCAGAGTGAAATTATTGCTTCGGGGATATGTGAAAGACTATCTCTGCCGCTGGTTACCGGTAATCTTGTCAGGAACACCTTTACAGATACACAGACAAAACGCTCACGTTTCGACCGGTATAAGAATATGGAGGGGATGTTTGGTCTAACGGATGAGGGTTCTGTAAAGGGGCTTCACGTATTACTTGTTGATGATGTGGTCACCACCGGGTCGACGCTTGAAGCATGTGCGCAGGTACTTCTGGATGCGGGCAGCGGGGCCGTAAGTGTTTTAACCCTGGCTGTTGCCTGATCCGTCTCCCCAACGGAAATGATCCTTTTCAAGTCCTGCGTGGACGAGGATCCTGTCGACGACCGTCATGAGAAGTGCCTCAATGGTTTGCGGGGTGCTGTAAAAGGAGGGAATGGCGGGGATAATGTGGGCCCCGGCTTCCGCCAGGAATTTAAGGTTTGTAAGATGGATGAGATTGAACGGGGTTTCCCGAGGAACGAGGATCAGTTTCTTTTTTTCCTTCAGGATAACATCGGCAGCGCGAAGGATGAGGTCGTCGGAAGTACCCGAAGCGATTCTTCCGGCTGTGCCCATGGAACAAGGGCATACTATCATGGTGTCGAAACCGGAGGAACCCGAGGCCAGGGGTGAGAAGAAATCACCTTTGCGGTAACGGGTGAAAACAGAGGGAATCGTCATCTTTTCCCCGAGTTCATGTTCCCATACTTTTTCGGCATTTGCAGAGCAAACCACGGCCACCCTTTGGGTTTGATCACGGAGGGTTTCAATTTCCCTCATCAGGAGACGGGCATAGATGGCCCCGCTGGCACCCGTGATAGCCAGGATAATATTTTTACCGGTGTTCATTCGAATTGATAATAAAGTGTGAAACTGAACATGTTACTGTACTGACCCCGGTTAAGCCTGTAGGTCTGGCCACTGGGATGATCTCTAACGGGCAGTACGGAGTAGCTGTACCTTAACCCGGCAATAATGTTATCGGTCAGCTTGTAGTTGATCCCCACGGAGGCATCTATACCAAAGCGATGGAAGGCGTTGTCTTCAGGGAATTGACCGTTTTCGTCTTCTTCCTTATAGAACAGGAAGACATTTGGTGCCAGCCCGGCATCGGCTATAATGTTATCACTAATATAATACTGGTACATAAAAGGCAGCTCGATATAATGGATCGTTAATTTATACAGTGACGGATCCTGTTCCGGTCCCTTGTGATAAGCTCCTTTCTGGATGTAGCGCAACTCAACCTTCAGGTCCGATACCCGCGACAGTTCTTTGGTTATATAGGCACCGGCTGTCAAGCCGACTTTATTATAACCCGCGTAGGTATCGCCATCCACCTGGCTGGCTGTTATACCCGCAAAGAACCCACCGCCAAAGGGCTGAGCCGTGGCCATAAGCGGAAAAGCCGCAAGAAAGATCAGAATACTTAAAAGCCTGTTCATAATCGCCATGTTTTTGTCTGGTATAAAAGTAGAAAACTCTGCTTAAAAAATGCCATGTTGCTGATAATGCCGAAGGTAAATCATACGGCATAATCCTTCAGAAGAATTTGTTTTACCTTTTCGACGCCGGTGCTGGCGGCTTCCCTTATGAAGGTGATGTCTCTGTATAACGGATTGTCAAGATCATTCGGGTCGACGAGAAATATCGGGGTATTGGAAGGGACGAAGTCTACAAGTCCGGCTGCCGGGTAGACAACCAGTGAGGTTCCGACGATCAGAAAAATGTCAGCATCCCTGGCCAGCTCTGCAGCTTCGGGTATCCGGGTAACCGGTTCGCCAAACCAAACAACGTGGGGTCTGAGTTGTGATCCCTTCTCACAAAGGTCGCCTTTTTTCAACTCCCAGCCATCGATATCGTATATAAGACTTGGATCAGCCGTACTACGGGCTTTTCTCAACTCGCCGTGTAAATGCAGGATGTTGGTACTTCCTGCTCTTTCGTGCAGATCATCAACATTCTGGGTTATGATGGTGACGTCGAACCATTCCTCAAGAGCGGCAAGCGCTTTGTGGCCCGCGTTGGGCTTTGCCCCGAGAAGTTGTTTGCGGCGTTCATTATAGAAACGCAGGACCAGGTCAGGGTTTGTTTCCCATGCCACCGGACTGGCTACCTGGGTAACATCGTACAATTCCCATAATCCGCCCATGTCCCTGAATGTCTTTAATCCGCTTTCAGCACTTATGCCCGACCCGGTGAGGATAACAAGTTTTTTCATTTTTCAGTTACATTTTGGTTAATCACGACCAGCGCCAGTCTTGAAGGCACGCCATAATACACTAGCTATAAAATTACTCATTATAGAAACAAAAAGCGCCGGGATTTGTGTTGAAGGCAGATATTTTGGTTAATTTAGTAACCACAATGCCATTGTTGTAAACACAAGATAGTCAGAGCAGAAGGGTTTTATGATAGATCAACAGACCATAGATAAAATTTTTGATTCATCTGATATTGTTGAGGTGATATCGGAGTTTGTGCAGTTAAAGAAGTCCGGTTCAAACTACAAGGGACTGAGCCCTTTTTCCAACGAGAAAACCCCTTCGTTCATGGTTTCTCCATCGAAGGGCATTTTTAAGGATTTCAGTTCAGGCAAGGGGGGTAATGTTGTCGGGTTTTTGATGGAGCACGAAAAACTTTCGTACCCCGAAGCACTCAAGTACCTGGCGCGCAAGTACCACATCGAGATTTATGAGAAGGAGAAGACGTCTGAGGACATAAGGCTTGAAAACGAGAGAGAGAGCCTGTTGGTTGTCACGGCCTTTGCCCAGAAATATTTCCATCAAACGATTGAGCATAATGAGGAGGGAAGGGCTGTTGGCCTGAAATACCTGAAGGAACGGGGTATCAGGGAAGATATCATGGAAAAGTTCCAGTTAGGCTATTGTCCTGCCGGTCGGGATGTATTCACCCGTGAAGCTGAAAAAAACGGGTATAAGACCGATTACCTCGTTAAGACAGGCCTGACGATTGAACATAACGACAGGCATTTCGACCGGTTTAGCGGGCGGGTGATGTTTCCCATTCACAGTATCAGCGGCACCATTGTCGGATTCGGTGGCAGGACGCTGAGGCAGGACAAGGAAGTGGCCAAGTATCTCAATTCACCCGAGTCGGAGATCTATCATAAGAGCCGCATACTTTATGGCTTGTATTTTGCCAAAAAGGCGATAGTGACCAACGACCGGAGTTACCTCGTGGAAGGCTATACCGACGTATTGTCGATGCACCAGGCCGGGATAGAAAACGTTGTAGCCTCATCGGGAACGGCACTGACCGTTGAACAGATACGTTTAATCAAACGGTTTACACCAAACATTACCATCATTTACGATGGTGATGAAGCAGGGATTAAGGCCTCCTTCAGGGGAATTGACCTTGTGCTGGAAGAAGGGATGAATGTGAAAGTTCTGCTGCTTCCCGAGGGTGAAGATCCCGATTCATTTTCCAAATCGAGAAGTTCAAGTGAGTTTAAAACTTACATCGATGAGAATGAAAAAGATTTCATCACCTTTAAAACCGGTTTGCTGCTCAAGGATACAGAAAATGACCCTGTAAAAATGGCAAACCTGATTACCGATATTGTCAGGAGTATCTCGGTTATCCCCGAAGCCATTCATCGCTCGGTATACATCAGGGAGTGCAGTAACATCCTGGATGTAGGCGAGAAGATTCTCTATTCGGAAGTGGAGAAGATAAAGGGACGTGAACTTGAAAAGAAATGGAGAGCACAAAAGACATCGCGCCCTGCCCCCAGAAACGTACCCTCACAACCGCAGGTACCCGCTTTTGTTGAGGAAGTCTACTCCGAGAATGAGGAGCGCGATATTATCTATTTCCTGCTTAAGTTCGGGAAACAGACCCTCCGGCTTAGAGAAGATGATCATTCGGAGATTACTGTGGCAGCTTATATTATAAGAGAAATACAGGATGAGAGTCTCGAATTTAAAAATCTGGTTTACAGGAAGATTTTTGAAATGGTTAGTAACCTTATTGAAAACGGTAATATTCTGGAGGATAAGTATTTCGTATATCACGAAGACCCCAAAATACAAGAGTTTGCCGTCGATATTTACTCATCGCGATATGAGCTGAGTAAAGTCTGGTACCGGAAAGAAAAAGCCATCGAGTTGCCCGGCGATAATCTTGGCCAGGAAGTTCCACGCTCTTTGCTGGCCTATAAAAGCCGGATACTGAAAAATGCAGCCAATGACATCGACAAACAGATAGGCCAGGCTCAGAAGAAAAATGATTTCACTAAAATCATGGAACTCCAGAACAGGCGAAAAAATCTTAAAAATGTTGAAATGATCATTTCACGTGAACTTGGCCGGGTTGTGAACGCTGTATAACATCTTAGATTCATTTCAAATAACACACGTTTGTTTCACAAAGCTTTGACTTTCAGGTTGGAGTTGTGCCTTTACTTAAGACTTCATTACGCATCCTTGATTAAGATTGCGGAAAAGCGTAATTTTATGTGGA
>DASQZK010000721.1:0-5929 GCA_035638735.1 Bacteroidales bacterium | reverse complement strand
TACAAGGGAAAAGTGAAATCAGTTGTGCAGTTTGGTGCTTTCATTGAAATTCTTCCCGGTCGTGAAGGGCTGCTCCATATCTCGGAAATTGAATGGCGCCGCCTGGCTAATGTCGAAGAAGTTCTGCACGAAGGCGATGAAGTAGAGGTCAAACTGATCGATTTCGATCCCAAAACAGGAAAACTGAAACTCTCGCGGAAAGTCCTTCTTCCAAAACCGGAAGGATTTACTCAGGAAGATAACCGGGGTAACAACGAACATCGCGGAAACCGTGATAATCGTGACAACCGTGATAACCGCGGTCGTCGTGACAGGAGAGATAAAGAGTAGTTTTTAGTTTCTTAACATTATAAATAAGGCTGTCCGATGGTGGACAGCCTTTTTTTTTGGTTTGGGGCAGGCGTTACGGCCTTTGCTCTAATAGGTTCTATATCTTGTTCAATCGTTCTTTGTGCATGATGGCTTTATTGAGACTCCCGGAAAGTGGAGCGAGGAACAAGGAGGAGGGATTGCGTTGGCCGTATCCGACTGAGGCATGATGGTCGGTTTATTGGTGCTGCAGGTGATAAGCTCTGAAGTTGCCCCGGCCGCCCTTTCCGGCCTAAGCGGACCAGGATTGTCACCTCTGTGGCTGACACTGCGCCAATCACACGTAGCTTGCCAATGCGGATGCTTCAGGCTCCATTCAGATACTGAAATGGCTTCCCCACCGCCACACATCCCCTTTTGTTCCTCATTCACAAGTGCCTTTGGTGCCCGGGGTTACATGAATTATTGGAGGAGCAGTGTTTTTTACTGTAAAGCAGCGGCTTGCCGTTATCTGACAGCCGGCAGCCTGAAACTTTTACTTCCTTCTTGTTTAACCTGATTTTCTGTTGTATTTTCGCACACCCGCCCGCAACGGACAAAAAAGACGGAATAAAGTGAACTATCTTGTTATTGAAGGAAACATAGGGGCAGGAAAGACCTCCCTGGCTAATAGGCTTGCCGAAGATATGGGCGCCAGGCTTATACTCGAAAAATTTGCTGAAAATCCATTCCTGCCAAAATTCTACAGCGATCCGGCTAAATATTCCTTTCCACTTGAATTATCCTTCCTTGCCGAACGGTATAAACAACATAAAGAGCAACTTACTCATCGCGACATGTTCGCCCCGCTGGCTATTGCCGACTATTATTTTTCAAAATCCCTGATTTTTGCAGCCATCACCCTTCCCGTCGACGAGTACAATCTTTACCGTCAGCTCTATAACATTATTCATCAGCATTTGCCATTGCCCGACCTGTATGTCTACCTCTATCTCCCCGTGGAAAACCTCATGAAAAACATCGGTAAACGCGGTCGTGATTATGAACGTGGAATAAGTTCTGAGTATCTGACAAAACTTCAGGACGGCTATTTTGTTTATATGAAAGGCAGAAAGGATATGAAATCCCTTGTCATCGATACCAGGAATATAGATTTTGTCAATAACCAGGATGACTATTTAAAGTTAAAAGATGCCATTTTTAACCACACTTATGTGGCCGGAATTACACGTATCATTTTGTAGAAATGTTATCTGAAATGCGCTTTAGCGCTTGCTTTTGCAAAAAAACATTACTAAGTTTGTATGATTATAGAAAAAATGAAGAACTAAATTCATAACTAATAACCAGAGCATTATGAAAAAACTTAATTACTTAGCGCTTTTCACTTTTGCCGCAATGGTTCTCAGCAGTTGCGTAGGACTTAACAAAATGCAGGAATCAGCTGCAGATGTTAGCTACAAAGTTACTCCGCCTGTACTCGCAGAACGTGGCGACAAGGTCGATGTTAAAGTCGACGTAAAATATCCAGCAAAATACTTCAACAAAAATGCTGTCGTGACAGCCACTCCCGTCCTCAAATATGCAGACGGCGAAACCGCTTTCGAATCCAAAACAGTACAGGGCGAAAAAGTTGAAGCAAACAACCAGGTGATAAGTTACGCCAATGGCGGAAGTTTTACATATTCAGGCTCTGTTCCCTTCAAGAAGGACATGATGAAATCTGATCTTGTGATCAGGGTTAATGCCGAACTCAAAGGGAAAACCATCCAGTTCGACGATTATAAAATCGGCGAAGGCGTTATCGCTACTGAAAAACTGGTTATGGTTGATCCAAAACCCATCATGGTTGGCGATAAATTCCAGCGTATCATTCCGGATTCCTATATGGCCGACATTCTTTACATCATCAACCGTGCTGATGTGAGAAATTCACAGGTCAGAAAGGAAACCATCGAGGAACTTGTCAATTATATTAAAAATGCCGACACCAACGAGAGAATCGATCTTAAAGGCGTGGATGTTTCCGCTTATGCTTCTCCCGACGGACCTTACGATTTCAACGATAACCTCTCACAGAAACGTGAAGCTACTTCTACCAGGTTCATGGAAAGAGAGCTTAAGAAAGAAAAAGTTGAAAAAGCTAAAGAAGAAAATTTCCTGGCAGCCAAGTATACCCCGGAAGACTGGGAAGGTTTTAAAAAGCTGATGGAAGAAAGCAACGTACCCGATAAAGAACTTGTTCTCAGGGTCCTCTCAATGTATTCAGATCCTGCTGTACGTGAAAGGGAAATCAAAAATATCTCTGAAGCTTTCGATGTCATTAAAAAAGAGATTCTTCCTCCGCTCCGGAGAGCTAAACTGACCGCTAACGTTGATATGATCGGTCTGAGTGACGAAGAAATTAAAAACGTGTGGAGCTCCGATCCCGATTCACTTAAACTGGAAGAGATCCTTTATGCTGCCACACTTTATAATGACCTCGATACCAAACTGGCCATTTATAAGAAAGCATCTGAAAATTATCCGAAATGCTTCAGGGCCATCAATAACGTAGGTTATGTTTACGTTCTGATGAACAAACCGGAACAGGCACAGCCGGCTTTCGAAAAAGCAAAACAGTTACAGGATAACGACGTTGTAAACAATAACCTTGGTGTTGTTGCCCTTATGCAGGGAGACGTTGACAAAGCCGAACAGCTTTTCACCTCTTCGATGGGTGCAGGTCAGGCTGTTAACTATAACCTCGGTATCATCAAGATTATGCAGGGCGACTACGATGCCGCTTCCAACTATCTTGGCAATGCCGACGAATATAATGTAGCTCTCGTTCAGCTTCTCCAGGGTAACGTCGATGGCGCTATGGCCACTATCAATAAAGTTAATGGTGACTTCGCTAAAAAATATTACCTCAAAGCCGTCATCTCTGCAAGACAGGATAAAGATGAGATGGTATTTGAAAATCTTAGATTAGCTGTTGCTAAGGACGCCAGCCTTAAGGACCGTGCCACAGTTGACATGGAATTTGCCAAATACTTTGACAACGACACCTTTAAAAATATTGTTGAATAACCGGTTCGACAAAATTTATAAAAAACGGGCATCCGAAAGGATGCCCGTTTTTTTTTGCTGAGAAATCTTCCTGTTTGAACTCAATTTATGTCGTATGTTGCTTAACTAATGCCTGCATGACCCTTCGGCTTCATTTAGATTTGGATTGGCCTGATCCGGGGAAGTCTCTGACTGACGAGCTCAGCCCGATGGCTATCGGGGGATGAAACGACATGAAACGACTTTGCCAGGTTAATCTAAAACCCCATCTTCTTCGTCACCTCCCATAATACAATCCCCGCACTCACCGATACATTGAAGGAGTGCTTGGTCCCGAACTGCGGAATCTCAATGCAGTCATCGCTGGCATCTATTACCGCCTGGTCTACTCCCCTGACCTCATGTCCGAATACCAGGGCAATACCAGATCCGGGCTCAATGGTGATGTCCTGGAGCATGGTGCTCCTGTCGGCCTGCTCTACCGAGAGAATCCTGATACCCGCCTCATGCAGTTTTTGGACAACGGTGAGTGTGTCATCAGCATATTCCCAGTCGACCGATTCGGTTGCCCCAAGCGCAGTTTTGTGGATATCTTTATGCGGCGGTACCGCCGTAATACCACAGAGAAAAATTTTCCGTATCCTGAATGCATCGCAGGTGCGGAAAACAGATCCGATGTTGTTGAGACTTCTGATGTTATCGAGCACAACATAAACAGGGTTTTTTTCTGCTTTTTTGAACTCCCCGGTGCTTAACCTGTTTAGTTCTTCAATACTGAGTTTTCTCATATCCTGAATTGAATTTGCTAAAATATGGATTTAAACCTGTTTAAGTAAAAAAAAAT
Source organism: Bacteroidales bacterium (assembly GCA_035638735.1). Classification (GTDB taxonomy): domain Bacteria; phylum Bacteroidota; class Bacteroidia; order Bacteroidales; genus DASQZK01. The sequence goes on along the minus strand of DASQZK010000721.1, from coordinate 1,725 downwards.
GGATAATTTCGTTGTCGTTCCGGCGACAAAACGATGGATATTGTTTTGACTGCAAAGGCAGGAGATTCACACACCTGTTACGTTGCCACCTTATTGAAAAAAACTTCAAAAAAAGAATGCTATGAATATTCATGAGTACCAGGGGAAATCGATTCTAAAAAGTTTTGGTGTTGCGGTACCGGTTGGTTTTATTGCTGAATCACCAGAGGCTGCTTTTGAGGCTGCAAAAAAGATACAAGCTCAGACAGGGGCCGATACTTTCGCGGTAAAAGCCCAAATCCATGCCGGTGGTCGCGGTAAAGGCGGCGGTGTGAAAATTGCAAAATCACTGGATGAGGTAAAACAATATGCGAAAGATATCATTGGCATGAACCTGGTAACTCACCAAACCGGCCCTGAAGGAAAAATGGTTCATAAAGTACTCGTTGAACAGGGCATCTTCTATCCCGGTGAAAACGAAATCAGGGAATTCTATATGAGCGTGTTGCTTAACCGGGCTACCGGCAGGAACATTGTCATGTATTCTACGGAAGGAGGAATGGATATTGAAACGGTGGCAGAAAAAACCCCCCACCTCATTTTTAAAGAAGAGATCGATCCTAAAACCGGCATCCTGCCTTTCCAGGCCAGACGTATTGCCTTTAATCTCGGACTCAGCGGTAAAGCATTTAAACAGATGGTGAAGTTCGTGTCGGCCCTCTATAAGGCCTATGAAGCATCCGACGCATCATTATTCGAGATCAACCCGGTGTTTAAAACCTCCGACGACCTGGTCCTAGCGGCCGATTCAAAGGTTAACATCGACGACAGCGCGCTGTTCCGCCATCACGACTATAGCGAAATGCGCGACCTTAACGAGGAAGATCCTACTGAAGTGGAAGCCGGCAAACACGACCTGAACTTCGTTAAACTGGACGGGAACGTTGGTTGCATGGTGAACGGTGCCGGCCTTGCCATGGCTACCATGGATATTATCAAACTCTCGGGCGGAGATCCGGCTAACTTTCTCGATGTTGGCGGGACGGCCAATGCAGAAACCGTGGAAGCCGGGTTCCGGATTATTCTTACAGATCCGAATGTAAAAGCTATCCTTATCAATATTTTTGGTGGGATTGTCAGGTGCGACAGAGTTGCTCAGGGCGTGGTTGATGCCTATAAGGAAATCGGGGATATCCCGGTACCGGTTATTGTCCGTCTCCAGGGTACAAACGCCGAGGAAGGCAAGGCACTTATCGACGACTCCGGACTGAAAGTCTATTCGGCCATTACTCTTAAACAGGCAGCCGATCTGGTTAAGGAGCTGGTATAGTTATGTAATGAATGTATAAAATATACAGGTAATTATACAAAAAGGTGGTATTTATATAAATTTAGTATAGATTTATAACCATTTCCATAGAAGGGTATCTGAAAAATCCGGGAAATTTTGAATGAGCGTTCAAATTGTAATTATAAAATTACAATATACCAGGAAAAGGCCTCAGGAATCTTAGTCCCGGTACGCCCTTCTGCCATGGCCGCCAACCTCCTTCATCACATAACGGTGACTATATTACCGGTTTTTACCACGAAATGGCCTTTCGCTTTACGGGCATCGTCATGCATCTCACGCCACCGCCACCCCGGGCCAGCTCCGATCCATCGATGGTTATAGCGTATTTCGTGTAATTGGCAAGGTTTGTTTTTCCGTTAATGATATCCTTGGCGCGCAGGATATCATAACCA
>DASQZK010000720.1:0-4636 GCA_035638735.1 Bacteroidales bacterium | reverse complement strand
TATCAATTGCCACACCTGCTTACCCAAAACTGTCCTTTCAGAATACTGTGCCGCAATAGCAGTGGATAACCGATTTAACATATCGCCCAGGGTTTCTGTCGGGAGGATATCAAGATAAACCGTAATGCATTTTTTTCGCAGATGATTGAAAAGATGCCAGATCAGGGCTGTTTTGCCCAGTCTCCTTAGCGCTATAAGAGTTGTGGAATTACCGCCCTCGACATTCTGAACAAGCTGTTCCAATTCATCCTTACGGTCACAAAAATACGCCGGTCCAAAATACCCGGTCGTAGGAAAAGGTGTCTGCGGTTTCTTCATGCTTTCATTATTTACAAAATGCAATTTACAATTTGTTAATTACATTTTATAAATAATTTACCTTTTTTTGCCAGATGAGGTCATTGGTATTTGAAGAAAAAAAGAAATCCCGGAAAAAAAGTTAAAAAAGAAGAAACACGACGCTGATTTTTTAGATGTTTTTCCATTAAGGGTAAAGGGATATTGCCGGAACAATCCACGTAACCACGTCATCCGAGTAATTATCCCGGTAACGACCAGATTATTCATTTAAAAAATTCAAATGTCATGAAAAAACATCTTGCTTGTCTCGTTATCCTGTCAGTCATTTTCCTGATCTCCTGCCAGAAAGAAAAAACACCACCGGTCAATAACATTGGCTTTGTGAGTATTGATATCGGCCTGTCAATAGATATCAACGAGGTTAATAACACCTTAAAATCCACCGGTCAAACTGAAGAGTTTAAAGTTGCCATATTTCATTCCAATGGCACACAGGCAACATCATTTGAATCGTTTGCATCGATGCCGGACACCATTGAACTCGAACCCGGCGAGTACTACGTGGAAGCCTATTCAGACAATGATTTGCCGGCAGCTTTCGACAATCCCTACTACTATGGTTTATCAGAGGTATTTACAATTACCAGCAATACGAGCCAGTCGGTAACCGTAACCTGTGCCCTGGCGAATACGATTGTATCGGTGGTTTATTCCGATTCACTAAAAAGTAGTTTCACAGGTTATACAACCACCGTTTCATCGGAGGCGGGGTCCCTTGTATATATTGAAGAGGAAACCAGGCGGGGCTATTTTCACCCGTCACCTCTCGATATTGATGTAAAACTTACCTGGACAGAGCCAGACGGGACAGAAAGTACCAAAACATTATTGGGCAGTATACCCGAACCACTGGCTAACAGGCATTATGAAATTCACGTTAATGCTTCCGTCGATAACGGAGAGGCTATGTTCAGTGTTTTTATCGATGAATCGGAGGTTCCGGTAGAAGTTGTCGAGATAGGAGAAGATTCCGTCCCGGCACCTTCTCCCGGTGCCATTGCTTATGGGGAACTGCTGATAACAGAAGTGATGGCCAATCCTTCGGCAATGTCTGACACGTATGGTGAGTGGTTTGAAATCTATAACAATTCCGATCATGTCATTAACCTCCAGGATGTGGTGATTGACCGTGACGGGACAAACCAGCATACCATTACCGGACAGATGGCGTTATCGCCTGGTCAATATTTGGTACTGTCCAAAACAGATACTGCTATTGATGTCTCAAACATGTATGTATTTGGATCCTCGATCCTTTTACCAAACAGCGGTGCCGTTTTAGGCCTGTATAATGAAGATACCGGGACAGGACCCGGCTCATTAATCTTCGAATTAGATTATGGTGGCACAAATTTTCCTGAAGGGACAGGCGCATCAATAAGCTTAAATCCGGCGCTGATGAATGCCGTTGATGCGGTGCAAGGCACCTCCTGGTGTGTTTCCACAACACTTTACAGCACCGGTGATGCGGGAACGCCGGGATATCCGAATGATATTTGCCCGTGATATTTTAAAGGGAGTGTTAACGTAAAGGAGTGTCTCAGGAGTTGAATTAAGTTCTTGTAAATTAAGGAGCTTTTGCGGGATTCCAGTACTTGTAAAAAAACTCATGACCCTTCGGCTTCACGCAGGGACCTTGACTTCAGTCCATACGGTGGTAAGGCAGATATGCAGGCCCCTCTAAAACAATATTCAGTGATTTTCGTAATAGAGCCGCATATCTGCCTTACCACCATCCGAAAAGTTTTGAGATCATCGTATTCACCGATCCATGAGCGAAGCCGAAACGTCATGAGTTTACTTACAAGTACCTGCTAATAAAAGAAGTACATTTTTTCTTTATTTTTCCAGCCAGCCTTGTTTTGGTATGTTACGAAGAAAATCTTTACATCGGCCTGGTTTTCATAGTCAACAAAATAGATGGTTTTATCGGCCTGGTTTTCATATTTGGTAAAGAACCATTTCCCGTCGTTTTCCCCGGCCTGGTTTGAATATTTAACCTTGTACACATCAAGATCGGCCTGGTTTTCATATTTTACTACGTATACCTTTACATCCGCCTGGTTTTCGTATTTCACGCTGAATACTTTTTGGGCATCAGAAAACCAGGCAAGGCATATAAAAATCAGCACGATGAAAAGCCGTCTCAAAGCAGATACGTGTTGCTTCATATTAAAAGGATTAATTCTCTGCAATTTAAAATTTTTTACGATAGTACTTCCGTTGGCTAACTTCAACTTTCTTTTACCATGCCAGGGATCACCCTTCAAAGGAGATGCAAACCAAGATTGTGTAATAAGTATACATATATTGTATAAATATTACACAAAATACAGTAAATCCATGGTAAGTAGTCCTTCAGCGAGGGGACGGCGGGCAAAAACTCCGGCATCCTGGCCTATGGCCACAGGAAATAATTCATTATCAGCTCCCTGGCGTCAATTAGTAACCTGATGTATGAGCCAGACGCCTGCGACAAAGAAACTGAATTTCAAAACTATCCTACTATTTCTACCACCCCGGGTTTTGTTTCAGCTGTCCGCGGCCCAGGTTTATCTCTCGAATAGGAATGGGCAGGTATTCGTTTTTGCCGACAACAAACGGGTTAACAGAATTAGATGAATTTATGCCCCATTCGATCTTACTTCTGCGTTCTACTTTCATCCGCGTTCCTCTTCTTCAAAATTCCCGGAACCAAAAAGTGCTTTATCTGCTTCACTGAATCGCCGTTTTGCAAACATCGCCTGGTGCCAGTATGGATAAAGAAGAGGTATTTTGCTCACATCATTGAGTTTTTTCAATTCATCGTCGCTGAGTTCCAGACTTGCGGCACCAATATTGTCCTCTATTTGTTCTTTTTTTCGTCCGCCCATTACAACAGAAGCAATACCTGGCCTGGAGAGCAGCCAGGCCAGAGATACCTGTGCAGCGGAAACGTTATGATCTTCGGCAATTTCAATGAGGACATCCACTATATTCCAGAGCCTTTCTTCATCCCTTATGGGAGGTTCAGTCCAGCCTTCAGACACCCGGGTTCCGCCTCCGGGCTTTTTATCACGGGTATACTTCCCGGTGAGTAATCCCCCGGCCAGCGGACTCCACGCCAGAACACCAACGCCCTGGTCAACAGCTATCGGGAGGAGTTCATATTCTGCCTCCCGGGCTTCAATCGTATAATGGATCTGCTGCGTAACAAAGCGCGGTAAATTTTCTTCCCGGCTTATGCCAAGTGCTTTCATAATATGCCACCCGGAAAAGTTCGAGCAGCCGGGATACCTGATTTTCCCCTGCCGGATCAATAACTGAAGGGCTTCCAGCATCTCCTCAACCGGTGTGATGCCGTCCCATTGATGTATATAGTAAATATCGATGACATCTGTTCGCAAACGTTTCAGGCTTTTTTCGCATTCTCTTATCAAATGATATTTTGAAAATCCCTCGTCATTCGGGCCATCTCCCATAGGCATCCTGGCTTTGGACGAGATGAGCAAATCGCCGGGTCGTTTTCCATCAAGCGCTTCGCCGATTATCTCCTCCGCCCTGCCGAAAGAATAAATATTTGCGGTGTCAATGAGATTAATCCCGTTGTCAACACATAATTGAATTATGTCACGGGCATCTTTTACGCCAAGGTTCCCGAGTTTGGAAAATTTATCCTTACCGCCAAAAGTCATGGTTCCAAGTGTAAGAGCTGACACTTTAAGTCCTGAATGTCCAAGATATCTGTATTCCATAGTAGTGAGGTATTTATGATTAGTTGAATGTTATGGTTTTACGCTCTGTGTGAAGGCATAACAATGTCTGTTGCACGAAAGTTTTCCCTTTTTTCTCATACCGGTACTTCCATTAAATACCTTTGATCAGGCCTAACAGGATACTGATCAGTAAAAGTCCCAATAAAATATAGAATATCATTTTGGCAACTGCGGCAACCCTGCCTTTTTGAGATCCTGGCAAAAGAAACGGGAAGGACCTCTTCCATTTATCTGAAATGGTGGGTGCTCTAGGGGAGATTTCTCAGTCGTTGCTCTCCTTCGAAATGACAGGTTCATAGCTGTTTAGGGGGCAGTGAGAAGGGAAGAGTCATAAAGCTGAGATCACAAGTTTCATATTCACAGCACATTATCGATACTCGTCATTGGTATGTGCGGCTGGCTTCCCCTTCCAGGCTGTATGTTTGTAAAAGAGAAAGGCATAAGCTTTCTTTGTTTTTATTTAACCTTTTCATTATCAACTAAAAACGAAAGCTTATGCCATCGAAAGTTAAAAATTTTAC
>DASQZK010000719.1:0-2667 GCA_035638735.1 Bacteroidales bacterium | reverse complement strand
TGTATGTCACAGGAAACAGTCAGGCTGCCTTCCGGTCCTTGTGTTTCAGGAGATATCTCCAGGTTGCTGAATGCAAATGAGGTATAGCTCAGCCCATATCCAAAGGGATACAACACACCATCCAACCGCGTATGATGCGGAAAGCTACTGCTGGTTGACTGCCGGGCCTGTGATCCGGGTTTGAACGGAAAGTTATATTCAAGTTGTCCCACTGTTTTCGGGAAGGTAACCGGTAGTTTTCCTCCGGGATTGTATTCACCAAACAGGGTTTTGGCCACTGCCTCTCCGCCACTTTCTCCGGGAAACCAGGCTTCCAGAATGGCGGGGATATACTTATCAGCCCAATTAATTGTGAGGGGGCGGCCATTGATCAGCACCAGTATGACGGGCTTTCCGGTGGCATACAGACTGCGCAGCAGATCAAGCTGTCTGCCGGGCAGGTTCAGACTGGTTCTTGATTTGCTTTCGCCAACTATCTTTTCTGTTTCTCCCATCACTGCGATGATCACATCTGATTGTCCGGCCATGTTTACAGCTTCCGCAAGCCCCTGCTTTTCTACTGTAGTGAGGGTGTCCGGGAACAGTTCCGATTCGGGCCAGTTATCATCGATCACCTCACATCCTTTTGCATAGTTTACTGTAATGTTTTTACCGGCCGTCTTCTGTATTCCTTCCAGCACGGAGATTACATCCAGGTTTGAAGGACCATACCGGCTGATGGAATGCGTTTTTTCAGCAGCCAGCGGACCGGTAACCAGTATCGAACGGATCTTTTTCCTGTCCAGCGGCAGCAGATTTTCAGCATTTTTCAGCAATACCATCGATTCAAGGTTGATCTTTTTGGAGAATTCTTTTGCTTCCTGGTTATTAACCAGTTTATCTGCTTCCTCAGGATGTGCCACATATGGCCGGTCGAAGAGCCCCAACTCAAACTTCACCCGCAACACATCAGCTACCCGCCGATCGATGGTTTCCATGGAAATGCTGCCTTCTTTCACCAGTTCGCGCAGCGGCTTCACATACACTGCCGGAGGAGTAAAGGTGGTTCGCACGTTGAGCCCGGCTTCCACTGCCTGTCTGACAGCATCCTTGTAGGTTCCGGCTACGTGGTGTTTTGAATAGATGAATTTCACTGCATCACTGTCGGAGACGATATAGCCTGTGAAACCAAATTTTTGCCGCAATAATTCAGTAAGGAAATAGTAGCTGCCGGTAACCGGAACACCATTCCAGTCGTTGTAACTACTCATCACACCCATGACATGGGCTTCTTCCACCACACGCCTGAAAGGATAGAGGTACATCTGGTACATCTCACGCGGTGCGACATGCGGATCAGTGCGGTCAGTTCCATCCCTGCCACCTTTGGGCATGCTGTAGACGGCATAATGTTTCAGCGTGGAAGCCGTTCCCGTTTCCTGGATGCCCAAAGTCATCTGTTTGCCCAGCTCGGCAATCAAAAATGGATCTTCGCTGTAACATTCCACGGTCCGGCCCCAGCGCGGATCTCTAGCCAAATCGAGAATTGGGGCATATACATTGGTATATCCAAGTGCACGCGCTTCCCTGCCGACAATATTGCCGGCCTTGCGAACCAGGGCCTTGTCCCAGGTACTGCCAGTCCCTATGGGTGCAGGTAGCGAAGTAGCCCGATCGTGATTTAGTCCGTGGATACCCTCATTGGAGAAATCAACCGGGATCCCCAGACGGGTATTTTCAACAAACCAGTGTTGAACGGTGTTTATAGCCTCTGCATGCTTGTGAAAAGGATAGGAATATTCAGTTTTTGCCCGGGAATGATACGCCAGGCCATTCAGGTGTTCGTCAATATTGGCAATCCCGTCTTTCCATATGCAGGTATCCCATCCCTTTGTTGGCAGCTCATCAGGCAAAACCCGGCTGTAGCCATATAATGTGACCATCTGCATGGTTTTTTCCTCCACGGTCATCTGCGAGAGCAGATCGCTGATTCGTTTTTCAACGGGCTGCAAAGGATCTTCGAAAATATCCATCGTGCCGTTCTTGTTAAAGTCTATCCAGCCATCATGGTAGATGGAGGTCTTTTGTTGAGCAAAAGCAGAAAGTGGTAAGATAATGAATAAGAATAAAATAAGTTTTTGATGCATAGTAGTATGAGTTGAGTGTTAGCCATATAATGTTTCTAACCAGAAAAATTCTTTCTGAAGGATAGCCAATATACAAAAATATGGGGAGTTTGGGGACTGTATCAGGTTTAATTCTTAAAGAATAATAGAATCTTACTGAGTTGTCCGTAACTTCATCGAACAATTCCCGGATCTTTGTGTTTCACAAATTTCATGACGTTTGGGGCAACTATTTTAGTTCAGAAGCTGAAGTAGAGGTAATTGTTTTCCTGCGTTTTAGATTTAAAATGGTGATTTCAAATCAATCCCATTATTATTAAAAACGAACCAAAGAATTTATTTAATAAATTGCACAAAACGCTTACAAAATTTATGAGCAACGAAACAGAACATATAAACAAAACAAAGATCATTCTTATCCTGGGTGCACTGACCACGCTGGTACCTTTTTCGGTGGATACCTATCTGCCGGCAATGAGCAAAATAGCCGATTATTACGGAACGGATCCGGGCAACATGTCTTTTTCCCTGACTACTTTTTTTATCGGTTTTGCAATCGGAC
>DASQZK010000718.1:0-2140 GCA_035638735.1 Bacteroidales bacterium | reverse complement strand
AAATATCCTTTGATCCCGTAGGGGAATTCAAACATCTCGCTGTATCTGCCAGGTCCGCAGTAATTTTCAGTGTCCTCCTGGTCAACCGACACGACGGTTGTTGAACCGATATTAAAACTCTGTTCCGATTTGGGAGGTATCATAGCATTGATGGCCCACAGGTTATTACCGAAAATACCGGTGAAGAGGTAGACGGCAAACACGAAAAAGATAATAGCAAGGATCAGTCGCGGCACACTTATATAAGGCAGATCACTATCGTGGGAGAGCTTCAGCTTGCCCAGGAGATAGAAGCCCGCCATAACGGAGATAACGAACCAGATTGAAAGGTAAACTTCCCTTGTGAAAATATTCAGATGATAGGCCTGGTCCATGGAGCTGAGAAACTTCATTCCGAAAGCCAGCATCATGAACCCGAGTACGACCTTTACCGAATTGAGCCATCCGCCCGACTTGGGAAGGTTACCGAGCATAGACGGGAAAATGGCAAGGATTGTAAACGGCAGGGCGAAAGCCAGCGAGAAGAAGAACATACCGAGTATTGGTTTCAAGGCAGCACCGCCGGCAGCCTCTATGAGCAGTGTCCCCACAATGGGACCAGTGCATGAAAAGGAAACCAGCACTGTGGTCAGTCCCATAAAGAATGGACCGATAAGTCCGCCACGTTCCGCATGTTTATCGGCGTTGTTCACCATTCCGGAAGGCAGAACGATTTCGAACATCCCCAAAAAGGATGCTGCAAAGACCATGAAAAGGGCAAAAAAGATCAGGTTGGGGATCCAGTGCGTACTCAGGGTATTACCCACGTTGGCATCCAGGCCCGTGAGAGCAACCAACACGCCCAGACCTGTATATATCAGGACAATAGACAGGCCGAAGACAATGCCTTTCACAACGGCAGGACCTTTTTTATCGCTACCCCGCATGAAGAACGACACCGTCATGGGAATCATTGGGAATACACACGGTGTGAGGATGGCAGCCAGGCCGGCCAGGAATGAAATAAGTATAAACAGCCAGAACGATTTTTCTTCTTTCTGCACGGGGTTCCTGGTAAACTCCGGAACCTGTTTCCCGGCAACCTGTTCCTGTCCGGTTTCAACCGATACGGCTGTGTCGGGTGTTTCCACTTCAACAACCACCTGGTCTTCCCCATTGTTCATGCCCGAAGGTTCATCTTCCACCTTTACGTCGGCCACCGCTTTTTCCTGCTTTGGACGGGTAACCGCAGCAGGGTTACCCGGCAGTGAGAACGAGAATTTTTCCTGGAAAGGCGGCAGACAGGTTTCATCGTTACAACACTGGTATTCAATTTCTCCATTCAGGTTCACCGGACCGGCAGACAAAACTTTTACCTCCTGTCTGAACTCAGCGCTATTATAATATGCACCAACATCAAACTTAAAGCCTTCGTCGAATTTAACCACGGGTTTCGTAAGTTCATGTATGTCGCCGATAAACTTTACGTATGCATTGGGTGAAAAACTTATCGTTGTTGGTATCGGGCCGGTCTGTTCAAGTTCGATAGCATACATGTGCCAAGGTTTCTCAATACTGGCCGTAATAACCAGGTCGTACAGACCATTACCCCTGTCCACCGTTGAATATTCCCACGAAACAGGATTTTCTGCCTGCATGTTAAACTGTGAGAATGCCGACAGAGAAACAACCAGAAATGTCGAAATCAGGATACCAATTTTTTTCATTATATCTACCTTTTTTTCAGTCTCCAAAGATAAGAGAATTTTCAAGCCCTTCATAACCTGACTCTATGCCCGATATCATGCAAATCATGCGTATTTTACAGGCGGAAAAGTCGTGTCACACCATTTAGGCTACAAATATAATAATTTATATATTTAGTTTTGTCGATGGGAATATTTTCAGTTCAGCGGCAGGCTGCTGCATAAGAAAAACAGTCTGGTCCCATTATATTCAGGGAATAACGGCCGGCAGGGATGATATGTTGTTTTGGTTCCGGGAACGGGGAGTCCACAGATGGAAAACGATATATTTAGCCGGAGGCTGTTACATTTCTGCTATCACGCCCATCCGGCAGACATCAAATATTAAAAATGATCTCGTCGCCGTTCTTGTCGAAGATTTTAAAATCGAGGAGGTTAATGGAAAGGGAAGAACT
>DASQZK010000717.1:0-3111 GCA_035638735.1 Bacteroidales bacterium | reverse complement strand
GTAGTATGCGGGTGCCGGTGGTGGAATACTTTTATGGAGGGGGATACCGTTGTTTTGCACCGGACTTTCTAATGGCAGGGTACGATTAATTATTGTTTGTCCATAATGTCCGATAACTGCGTTGTTACAAACATTTTAATTCCTCTTATGCATTAGTATACTGCGGATTAAAAATTTTGCACACTCCCGTTTAGAACGGAACAGGCTTTGTTCCCGAACATTTTGATCCAGATAGCTGGACTTTATTGACAGACTCAAATTATTGTAAGAAACATTTTTTTTAATCGGGTGAAGAAAAAGTGTGTTCCCCTTCAAATGTCATCATCCAAAGTCATTACATGGCAAAATTTCCCAAATAAAGCCAAATTCTATAGAGGCCTTTAAAAATCAACGTTTTCAAAATTGGAAAAAAACATTCGTCAAACATTCGTCAAAATGTCCGGAATCGGACACCGAGATTTAGAGGGTGTAAGTGATTAAGGGGCGGAAGGTTTGGTGGCGGGGGAGGGTACCCACTTTAAACCAGAAACAATATTAGAAACTTAATCCCCATATTATGCCCAGTCGTTTCATTCCATTGCTACATCGTTGCCCCAACCAGGTCAATCCTGTAATATGCCAACCTGTCGAATTGTAATTTTGTGTAAAAAATACACGAATAATGTGTAATTTCGAAACACTTTTTTCAAAAAAGCCAATTCTATCGGATGAGGAAGGGTTTTAGCTGATGAGCTCTGCCCCGATAGCTATCGGTGGCTAAACATACCGATTTCTTCCTGGTTAAACCCTCCCTCTTGCTATCTTTCCGTCTCTTCTGAAGATTGAAAACAAGGGACTTCCGTCCCAGGCGTTTCAACAATCGTACTGAAATATCCCGGTTTTTATACCATGTGATATCCGCCGGAAGCCTTCCGTACGCCCATTTTCCCCCGACCAGTCAAATATTTCTAAAAAGCTTTCGTTAAATTTAAAGGCTGAATATATGTTAGAATGATTCTGTATAATTCATGATTTTGCATGGTGCGCCCCTTAGGGCTATGAAAATATTTTTACTTTTGATCACAAAGAGAAGGAGGAGTCCCAGATGGATGTTATGTTTCCGGGTCAAAAACCCACAGCTTTCAACGTTATGCTCAAACCGGTAGGTCCGATCTGTAACCTGAATTGTACCTACTGCTACTATCTCGAGAAGAAGAACATGTATCTCGATACCCGGAATTTCCGGATGTCGGACGAGGTTTTGGAAGCGTTCACCAAACAATATATCGAGGCGCAGGAGGTTCCCGTGGTCAGTTTTGTATGGCAGGGCGGGGAGCCGACACTCCTTGGCGTCGATTATTTTAAAAAGGCCCTTGAGTTCCAGAAAAAGTATAGCCGTGGGAAACGGATCGAGAATATTTTTCAGACCAACGGTACCCTCATCACGGATGAGTTCTGCGAACTTTTTAAAGCGCATGATTTTCTTGTAGGGATATCAATAGACGGTCCTGAGCAATTTCACAATAATCACCGCCTGACCAATACCAACACCGGTTCATGGGATAAAGTGATGGACGGCATCAATTTGCTTCATAAGCACAAAGTGGAGTTTAATACCCTTTCGGTCGTCAACCGGGAAAATGCCTATCATGCGCAAGAGATTTACCGGTTTTTAAAGGAGATTGGTAGCGGCTTCATGCAGTTTATTCCTATTGTTGAACGGATTGCCGGGCAATTAAGGGAGGATGCACCTAACCTTGTAGCCCCGAATTACACTGAGGAGGCTAAGGTGACTGAATGGTCGGTAGAGCCGGAACAGTACGGCAACTTTCTTAACACCATTTTCGATGAATGGGTCCGGAAGGATGTGGGACGTTATTTTGTCCAGATCTTTGATGTAACCCTTGCCAACTGGGTAGGTGAGATGCCAGGATTATGTGTATTTACCGAGACCTGCGGCGATGCTACAGCCATGGAGCATAATGGAGACCTTTACAGTTGCGACCATTTTGTTTACGAGGATTTCAAGCTGGGGAACATCATGAAGTCATCACTGAAAGACATGGTCAAATCGGAGCAACAGCAGAAATTCGGCAGGGATAAACGCGACAGGCTTCCCCGGTATTGTTATGATTGTGATTACCGTTTTACCTGTCATGGCGAATGCCCTAAAAACAGGATATCGTTGACGCCGGATGGCGATCCAGGCCTTAATTTCCTGTGTCCGGCCTACAAAAAGTTTTTCAGTCACGTTCATCCTTACATGCAATTCATGACCGATGAGTTAAAAGCCAAACGTGCCCCGGCCAATGTAATGCAATGGGTTCAGCGGCTTGACCGGCAGAAGCAGCAGAAAGAAACCCCGAAGACTATCGTTGGGCGCAACGATCCCTGTCCGTGTGGCAGTGGTAAGAAGTACAAGAATTGTTGTATGAAGCTTTTTAGCGCCTAAGAGTGGGGATTCTGCCCGGCTAATGCTACGCGGACGTGGTCGTATGTTTTTCACGGTGCTCAGGTGCCCTTAATCGAAGATTTAGAAGGCGTTTACAATACCTTTCTGCCGCTACGGGAATTTATGTCCAAGCAGAGTATCACCAAGGTTACAACGGTATTTATTAATCCCCTAAGAAGAGGTTTAACCTTTTTCACCCCTCCCCAACGTGGAATTATCCCGCAGGCGATGAGTACCGAAGCGATGTGTGAACACCTTTTTTCATCCCTCCCCGATCTCAATCTCAACCTGTCGTTCGCTGAGGGAAAAACCTTTTTCACCCCACCCCGATCTCAATCTCAACCTGTCGTTTTCTGAGTGTAAAAGCCTTTTTTCACCCCTCCCCAACCCCTCCCCTGAAGTTGAGGGGCAAGACGTTGCATGGTTGATGATGATTGCAATGCATTGCATAGAGGAACTATTTTTATAACCGTTTTTAAAAAACTCTATAAGAAGGAAATGTCCTCGAAAAATGACAAAAGGTAATCGAAGTGGACACCCTTCTCCACCCAGGAGAGGGGCCGGGGGAGAGGTTAACCTTTTTCACCCCTCCCCAACGTGGAATTATCCCGCAGGCGATGAGTACCGAAGCGATGTGTGAACACCTTTTTTCATCCCTCCCCGATCTCAATCTCAACCTG
>DASQZK010000716.1:0-3437 GCA_035638735.1 Bacteroidales bacterium | reverse complement strand
TTATAATCGAGAACACGGGTAATTTTGCCGTTGTCGTCATAATAAACCCATTTACCATAAGGGATATCGTGGTAGTAAAAGCCGGCGACTTCCACCTTACCCTCGTTGTTGTAAAAGCGAAACCTACCGTTACGGATCTCAGGCTCAAGAGATGTGAAGGTCCCGATAAAAAGCATGACCGAATCGTGATCAAATTCCTGAACGAGAAATGTACTGTCGGACATACTCTTAATTCTGCGATATTGTGACCCGTCGGTCCTTACATCTTGCGAAGATCCGTCAATCCAGGCTACTGAAACAACCAACAGGGTAAGTAATACACTTTTTTTCATGCCTTTCAGATTAACCGGACCAACTCTTTTTACAGGAATTCCTGTAGAATAACGTAAGATTCAATACTACGCGAAAAGCTTCATACTGTTCCGTTGTTATCAACAATTTTCAGGTGAGAAGGGTTAATACAGATCGTATCTTTTACTAAAAATATCGATGGGAGACCTGAAATCATCAATCTATTTACCGGGCATCGAATACCAGACTAAAGCTCCAGGGTCACTCTTTCCCGCGAGAGAAGGCGGGAAAGACAGATATTTCCCGTCTGAATTTTGCAGGTACACCAGGTATTATATTAGCTTTGCAGCCTGAATAATTAAAAACGGCAGGAGAAAGGACATATTTGGAACTGAAAGCGAACATCATTAAACTTTACCTGATCAAGGTTGCCAAATGGTTTATGCTATTCATGCCCATTGTCGTCCCCTTTTACAAGGCAAATGGTCTTGGCATGAAAGACGTGATGCTTCTCCAGGGGGTATATTCGGTTACGATAGTCATTCTCGAAATCCCTTCCGGGTATTTTGCCGATGTTCTTGGCAGGAAGAAAACCATCATTATCGGGGCCATCATGGGTTTTCTGGGTTTTCTCACTTACAGCCTGAGTTTTGGATTCTGGGGTTTTTTAATTGCCGAAACCATACTGGGCATTGGTCAGAGTTTCATTTCAGGTTCCGATTCAGCCCTGTTGTACGATACACTTCTCGATATGAAGCGGGAAGACGAGTATATTAAATTTGAAGGCAGGCTGACCTCCTTCGGTAACATTGCTGAAGCGGTGGCCGGAACACTTGGCGGACTCCTGGCAGCATCGTCGGTCAGGTATCCATATATTGCCCAGACCTTCGTAGCCTTTATCGCCGTACCGGCGTCCATACTTTTAGTCGAACCGTCGCGGCATAAACGGTTGCTTAAAATGCGGTTTAAGGACATTTTTGGCATCGTCAGGTTTTCACTGTTCGAAGACAAAGCGCTGCAACGGAATATCTTGTTCTCGTCGGTTATCGGGACCGCCACACTGACCATGGCCTGGTTTGTACAACCTTTCTTTGAACATGTCCACCTTTCCCTGTATTGGTTCGGCCTTCTTTGGACAGCCCTGAACCTCACGGTTGGACTGGTTGCCCTTATCGCTTACCGCATTGAAGCCAGGATCGGCCCGGTAAAATCTGTCGTTCTCATTGCCGTACTTGTACCGGCAGGATACATCAGCCTGTATTTCTTTCATTCCATTTATGCCATCTCCGTTCTCTTCCTGTTCTATATTGTCAGAGGCTTCGCCACACCCGTTCTGAAAGACTACATCAACAGGATGACCGGTTCGGACAAACGGGCCACGGTATTATCGGTGAGAAATTTCATCATCAGGCTGTTCTTCGCACTCACCGGCCCGTTTCTCGGGTGGTACATGGACGCTTATTCGTTACCGCAAGCGATGCTGCTGGCGGGCATCATCTTCCTGGTGCTGAGTATTTTTTCGGTTTTCCTGTTCACCCGCTCGCTCAGGCAGAAATAAAAACCTCAAAACTCGAGCGTTAATCCATCGTAGGCAGGTGAAATATGAGGAGGGAGTTCAGCAATGATATCACGATGGAAACCCATCTGGTGACTTAAATGAGTAAGGTAGCCCCGGCGCGGACTTAACTCGTTGATCAGGCTTACTGCCTGGTTAAGGGTGAAGTGCGAAACATGCTTCTCGTGACGCAGCGCATTGACCACCAGGTATTTTACGCCGAACAGTTTTTCCTTTTCTTCTTCTGAAATATAATTGGCATCGGTAATATACCCGAAGTCACCAAAGCGGAAGCCGTAAACGGGTAAGCGGTAATGCATGGCCCTTACCGGTGTAATTTTGAGTCCGTTGATTTGAAACGAATCATGGTTGATGCGGTGAAGGTTCACCCTTGGCACACCGGGGTATTTTTTCTCGGCGAAAATATAGGCGAACTCACGTTTCAGGGCCCTTATCACCCGTTCTTCCGCATAGATGTCCATGGGTTTCTGCTGAACGAAATTATAAGCCCTGATATCGTCGAGCCCGGCAACATGGTCGCGATGTTCGTGGGTATACACTACGGCATCAAGCCTGTTTACGTTTGCACGCAGCATCTGCTGCCTGAAGTCGGGGCCGGTGTCAACCACGATAACAGCATCGCCTTCCTCGACAAGAATGGATGTCCGCAGACGTTTATCATGCCGGTCTTCAGAAAGGCAAACCGGGCACCGGCATGCAATGACCGGCACCCCCTGGGAGGTCCCCGTTCCTAAAAAGGTAATTCTCAATGGTTCTTCTTTTTCACCACGAAATTAGTAAAAATGAAAGGATCACGACCTGTGTGCTTACCGAAACTTTGGTTAATTTTACCTAAAAAAATGAAAGGCAATCTCTACATGATCCCGAATACACTGGGTGACAGCCCGTTGAACATGGTCATCCCGGAAGGCGTATCAGAGATCATTAACGAACTCGATCATTTTATTGTTGAAAATATCCGCACAGCCCGCCGGTTTCTTATCAAGTGCGGTTACCATAAACCAATAGACGACATCCGCTTTTTCGAACTGAACAAGCACACCAGCAACGAAGAAAAACCAACGTTTCTTCAGCCCTGCCATGAATCGGTATCAATGGGTATCATTTCGGAAGCAGGTGTTCCGGGTGTTGCAGACCCTGGAGCGGAAATAACAGCCATGGCACATACGCAGGGTATCAGGGTCATTCCACTCACAGGGCCCTCGTCAATGTTGCTGGCTCTGATGGCTTCGGGGCTTAACGGGCAGAATTTTACCTTTCACGGTTACCTGCCTGTCGACCGATCACAACGCATAAAGAAGCTCAGGGATATTGAAAAAGTGGCCACCAGGGAAGGTCAGACCCAACTGTTCATCGAAACCCCCTATCGTAACGACCGCCTTTTGGAAGATATTCTCAAAACCTGTGACCACCAAACCCGGCTCTGCATTGCCTGCGATATAACCCTGGAGCAGGAATACATAAAAACCATGCCGGTAGAATCGTGGAAAAAAGAAAGGGTCACTCTTCACAAGCGACCCTGTATATTTCTTATCGGTAAATAGCTCAGTTATCCTTTATCTCCACCTCG
>DASQZK010000715.1:0-2605 GCA_035638735.1 Bacteroidales bacterium | reverse complement strand
GATTGAAACTGCTTATGATATGCATACCACTGTAATGAAGCTGGCAAAACCGGGTATAGTGGAGCGTGAGCTTGCCGGAAGGATCGAAGGTATTTCTCTTTCGGGGGGAGGATCTGTTTCATTCCCGGTCATCTTAAGTATTCATGGCGAAACACTGCATAACCATTATCACGGAAATACGCTTACTGATGGCCGCATGGTGGTTACTGATGCCGGAGCGGAGACAGAAATGCATTATGCCAGTGACATTACCAGGACGGTACCTGTTGGTGGCAAATTCAATGACCGGCAACGTGAGATCTATGAAATTGTGTTGAAGGCCAACATGGAAGCGATTGAAAAGACAAAACCCGGCGTACCTTATCGCGATGTCCATTTGCATGCAGCAACAGTAATTACTGAAGGGTTGAAGGCACTGGGTATCATGAAGGGTGATACTGCACAAGCAGTTGCAAATGGAGCGCATGCCCTGTTTATGCCTCACGGGCTCGGACATATGATGGGCCTGGATGTGCATGATATGGAAGGCCTGGGTGAAGATCTGGTTGGATATGACCAGGAAATCAAAAGAAGTAATCAGTTTGGACTGGCTGCCCTGAGACTGGGAAGAAAACTGCTGCCGGGATTTGTGCTTACCGATGAACCAGGAATATATTTTATCCCCGAATTAATTGACCGCTGGAAAAGTGAAAATAAATTCACTGAATTCATCAACTACGAGAAGGTCGAAAATTACAGGGATTTTGGTGGTATCCGTATTGAAGATGATTTGCTGGTAACTGACACCGGCTGTCGTGTGCTTGGCAAGCCAATCCCGAAAACAGTGGCTGAAGTAGAGCAGGTAGCTGCCGGATAGCCAGTAAAAATATATAATTCAAAAAAAAACCTGTCAGCCATTTGGCTGACAGGTTTTTTTTTGAATTATAACAATAGGTTAACCAATCTTAGCTGCAAAATATTCGCGATTCATTCTCGCGATATTCGATAGCGAAATCTCCTTGGGACATTCAGCTTCGCAGGCTCCTGTATTGGTACAGTTACCAAAACCCAGCTCGTCCATTTTTTCCACCATTCTTTTTACCCTTTCATTGGCTTCTACGCGTCCTTGTGGTAATAGTGCGAACTGTGATACTTTGGCTGAAACGAACAGCATGGCAGAAGCGTTCTTACAGGCCGCCACACAGGCACCGCAACCAATGCAGGCAGCAGCATCCATGGCAAGGTCAGACTTTTCTTTGGAAACCGGAATCGCGTTGGCATCAGGGATACCGCCGGTACTCACGGAGATATATCCGCCGGCCTGAATGATCTTATCAAAAGCAGTACGGTCGACAACCAGGTCCTTGATGATCGGGAAGGGTTTAGCACGCCATGGTTCGACGACGATGGTTTCTCCGTCGGTAAACTTTCGCATATGCAACTGGCAGGTTGTCACGGCATCATCGGGTCCGTGCGGACGACCATTGATGTATAATCCACAGGCTCCGCAAATGCCTTCGCGGCAGTCGCTGTCGAAAACAACGGGTTTTTCAATTTTATCAATAAGCTGCTGGTTCAGTACATCCAGCATTTCGAGAAATGAAGCATCGGCTGATATATCTTTTATCTGATAGGTTACGAATTTGCCCTTAGCCCGGGCATTTTCCTGTCTCCAAATTTTTAATGTGAAATCCATAATCCTGTATATTTATTGTATGCGGGAAACCGGCGGAAAACCGGCATATCCCTGCAGGTTATTTTTTATAATTACGTGTCTGGACTTTAATATATTCATAATCGAGCGACTCTTTGTGGAGTTCCGGTTCTTCACCGGCACCTTTGTATTCCCAGGCCGCTACATACATAAACTTATCATCATGCCGGAGGGCTTCTCCCTCTTCAGTCTGATGTTCTTCACGGAAATGGCCTCCGCACGATTCTTCCCTGTGCAGTGCATCTCTTGCCATCAGTTCACCAATTTCAATAAAATCAGCTACACGGCTGGCTTTTTCCAGTTCAGGATTCAGTTCATTCTGATCGCCGGTTATCCGCACATCTTTCCAGAATTCTTCCCTTAATTTAGTAAAATCTTTTACTGCCTTTTCCAGTCCTTCCCTGTTTCTCGACATGCCTACCAGTTCCCAGAGGTGTAATCCGAATTTCCTGTGAAAACTGTCAACACTTTGTTTCCCCTTAATATTCAGAAGCTTATTCAAACGTTCCTGAACAGCATTCTCTGCTTCTTCAAACTCAGGCAGGTCGGTACTCATGCGTGGTGTCATGATCTCATCAGCCAGGTAATTCTGGATAGTGTAAGGCAGAACAAAATAACCGTCAGCCAGACCCTGCATCAATGCTGAAGCGCCAAGCCGGTTGGCTCCGTGGTCACTGAAATTTGACTCACCGATGGAGAAAAGTCCGTCGATGGAAGTCATTAGTTCGTAATTTACCCAGGTACCACCCATGGTGTAGTGAATAGCAGGGTATATCATCATAGGTGTTTCATAAGGATTGTCATCGGTGATCTTTTCATACATCTGGAACAGGTTGCCGTAACGTTGCTCAACCACCTCTTTACCTAACCGGCCAATTGCTTCTGAAAAATCAAGGTAAACAGCAAGGCCTG
>DASQZK010000714.1:0-4026 GCA_035638735.1 Bacteroidales bacterium | reverse complement strand
GATACGTGGTGTCACCGTTGGTAATGATAGTATCCTTACCGTGAGCCTCGGCGGTAGCCCTCATGGTGGCCCTCATGTACGACTGGTATTTGTCGGGCATGGCCTGCCCGGTCTGGTTGACCACCGTGGCGGCACCGATTTTTGCCCCGGGTTTCATGTAAATACTGTCGCAGGCAATGGAAATCAGTGCACCGGCCGAAGCCGCATTATCGTTAATGAAAACATAAACGGGGATGGTGCTGTTAAGGATCTTTGTCCGGATGGAATCGGCTTTATCAACAAGTCCGCCATAGGTGTTCATGTCAATGATGATTACATCCGCCTTCTTTTCGTAGGCATCCCTGAAGGCTTCCTGGGTAATCCGCCATACCGGTGCAGCAATCTCTTCCTTGATATCAAATTTATATACCAGGGTTTTCTTTTCATTGTCGCCCGGCCGGGCCGAAGTAAGAAAAAATACAACGAGAATAAGTAAAAGCCGGTTGATGGGTTTATACGATCCTTTTATCATTCGTTATCGATTGAGGATTAATCGCATTAAATTTAAGAATAAATTCATTCCCTCTTCGTCGGCTGGTCCGAAATTGTAATTGATGTTCTCAAAAAAGTAGTTTTTTATATCCACACGATGAGCGTCGAAGCGTGGCTGTAGTCTGCCTGCCAGCTCGTCGCGGTGATCGAGTCCCATTTGCAGTGCTTCGGCAAATATTGGTTTAAAAGCCGGGTCGATAGGTTTGTTGGCTATCCAGCAGGCAAAAACGAAGGGCTTGCCTGTATGCCGGTACCATTCTTCCCCGAGGTCATAGATCCGGTAGTCGGCGTCATGGAAATCAAAAGCCCGGTCACCAATCACGACCAGGGCTTCGCCTTTTTCGAGCTTCATCGTTTCAAAACCCTCACAGGCGGGAACAAATTCAGGTGTGATCTTCCAGAATTTTTTAGCTAATATCTGCACCAGGGTAACCGATGTTCTCGATTGGTAGTCGAGATAAATTTTCCTGATGTCTTTCAATCTTTCATGGCTTGCCAGGATAACGGATCTGACTTTCCCACGGGCTCCGATACAATAGGGGGATACAATATCTGAGTAATCAAGCCTGTTTAATATAACAACCGGGACCAGTCCCAGGTCTGTTTTGTCATGTAATAATTTTTCGTAACAGTCGGCTGGGGTGTCGTGTGATAAACGAACAGAATCTCTTAACGGGTGATTCTCAAGGCCATATATAAAAGGGGCTGAATTTGTATATTTGACAACCGAAATTCTTATTTCTTTCATTCTTTACATTTTGGGTCAAAGTAAATATTTATGTTTCAATTCGAGGACGAAAAAAGAATGTTTTAGAGACAAATCGGGTGATTATTTAACTATTGGAAAAAAATCTGCTAAATTTGTTCGGCGAATTTTAATTAAATCTATGGATCTAAACCATCTGACTGCAATATCACCTGTTGACGGCAGGTACAGAGATAAAGCCCGGGAATTGGCCCGGTATTTTTCCGAATACGGTCTTATCAGGTATCGTGTCCTGATTGAAGTGGAATATTTCATTTCACTTTGCGGGCTCAATTTGAAAGGACTTGACAGCCTCGATGAAGGGACAGCCGGGGACCTGCGTGACATATACCTGAACTTAAGTGTGTCAGATGCCGCCAGGATAAAAGAAATTGAGAAGACCACCAATCATGATGTAAAAGCTGTAGAATATTTTCTTAAGGAGAAATTCGACGAACTGGGATTATCTTCCAGCAAGGAATTTATACATTTTGCGCTGACATCACAGGATATCAATAACACGGCAACACCGCTATCCCTGAAAGAAGCCATGAACGACGTTTATACTCCGCTTATAAACACGTTATTGGGTAAGCTTAGTGACCTGTCGGAGGAATGGGAAGGTATTCCTATGCTGGCCAGGACACACGGCCAGCCGGCCTCTCCTACAAGGCTTGGCAAAGAGATTAACGTTTTCGTGGAACGGCTCGATGTTCAGCTCAGGCAGCTCAGGGCCCTTTATTACCCTGCCAAGTTCGGCGGGGCAACTGGTAATTTTAATGCCCATCATGTGGCTTATCCCCACATCGACTGGGTCTCGTTTGCTAACAACTTCGTAAATGATAATCTCGGACTGCACAGGTCACAGACAACCACTCAGATTGAACATTACGACAACCTGGCTGCCATTTTTGATAATCTTTCGAGGATTAACACGATATTAATCGATCTGTCGCGGGATACCTGGACTTACATTTCGATGGAATATTTCAGGCAACGGATCAGTGCAGGGGAGACCGGGTCGTCAACCATGCCGCACAAGGTGAATCCCATCGATTTTGAAAATGCGGAAGGTAACCTGGGATATGCCAATGCGGTTTTCGCACACCTTTCCTCAAAACTCCCGGTGTCGCGCCTGCAAAGAGACCTTACCGATTCCACGGTATTGAGGAATATGGGTGTGCCGCTTGCCCATACGGTCATTGCCTTGAAATCGCTGCTAAAGGGATTTGATAAACTGATCGTGAATGTTGAGCAGATCGAGAACGATCTCGAGCGGAATTGGGCCGTTGTTGCCGAAGGCATTCAGACTATCCTGAGGCGTGAAGGATTCCCCAGGCCCTACGAAGCCCTTAAAGACCTGACCCGCACACATAAGGTTATCGATAAGGAGGCCATAGTCGATTTTATTGAAAACCTGGACCTGGACGAAGCGGTGAAAGAAGAGTTAAGGAAAATTACCCCTAAAAATTATACAGGCGTTTAACGTCGTGACGAATTTTCTATAGTTTAAATTGGAAACGTATATTGGTTAATGAAAAATTTTTTCCGCATATTTCGATATATTATCCCTTATAAATGGCTGGCGACTATCAGCATCAGTTTTATGTTGCTTACGGCACTTTTCTCTGTATTCAGCCTGGCCCTTATTGCACCCTTCCTCAATATCCTGTTTGGCCGGACTGAACTTGTTACGGAGCAGATACCATTTAGTTTTTCGGCTACCTCGCTGACGCATAACTTTAACTATATGCTTAGCGAGATCATCATTAATAGAGGAAAAGTATATGCCCTGATTATTGTTGGCAGCATGGTAATCGGGATGACCTTCTTCAAGAACCTGTTTCTTTACCTGTCCAAGTTTTACATGGTGCCTCTACGCACGGGAGTGGTGAAGGATATCAGGAACAATCTGTACAGTAAAATCGTAGAGTTGCCACTCGGGTATTTTTCGGAAGAACGCAAAGGGGATATCATGTCACGTATGTCCCAGGATGTGCAGGAAATTGAAGTTTCCGTGGTGCGATCGCTGGAAATGCTGTTCAGGGATCCGATTTTGATTGTTGCTTTCCTGGTGGCACTCTTCATCATGAGCTTCAAACTGTCGCTTTTTGTGCTTGTCCTGTTGCCGGTGAGCGGGCTGATCATTGGCCGGATAGGAAAGACATTGCGTTCTACATCGTTTCACGGTCAACGGAAGCTCGGCCTGATCATGTCCATTGTGGAGGAGACACTGGGAGGCCTAAGGATTATTAAGGCTTTTAATGCTGAAAAGAAGATGCAGGCACGGTTTGAAAGTACCAACAACCTCTATACAGCCCTCCTGATGAAGGTATTCAGGCGCCAACAGCTTGCCAGTCCGTTCAGTGAATTCCTGGGCGTAACGGTGCTGGTCACTGTGCTTTGGTATGGAGGCACCCTCGTTATTGAAGGGACGGGCCAGATCACGCCGGCCACCCTTATCACTTACCTGGCCATCTTTTCACAGATCATCAATCCGTCCAAGAGCGTAACTACTGCTTATTACAATGTACTGAAAGGACTTGCTTCTGCCGACAGGATCGATGAAGTGCTGGATGCCGACATCAGGATACGTGAGCGGCGGAACCCGGTTGCGAAAAAAGAATTCAGCCAGTCGATAGAATACAGGAATGTGTCGTTCAAATATGATAAAGATATTGTCCTGGACAATATTAATCTTACCATCAGGAAAGGGCAGTCAATAGCGCTTGTAGGCCGTTCGGGTTCAG
>DASQZK010000713.1:0-8295 GCA_035638735.1 Bacteroidales bacterium | reverse complement strand
TCTGATCTTCGGGCAGTTCTTCGTTCAATTTCCGGATGTCAACATGAATCTGCTCCTCGATAAGGTTTTCCTCAACGGTTTTGTCGGACATTTTTTTCGAATTGAAAATATCCATTTCAAAATCATCGTTGGAGAGCGTGTTAAGTTGTTTTTCTTTACGGAAATGATCGATGATGAGATTATGGGCGATACGAATCACCCAGGAAAGGAACCGGCCATTATCTTTGTATTTACCGTCCTGGAGAGAATGGATTACTTTAATAAAGGTATCCTGGAAAATATCCTCTGCCAGTTGCTCGTTCTTTACGATGAGCATTATATAAGTAAAAACTCTGTTCTTATGGCGATTGATCAGGATTTCAATACTAGATTGCCTGCCATTTACGAACTCTTGCACAAGTTCGTAATCAGTTTTACTGTTTGCTTTCAAAACTACCTCCTCTATTTGGTTTACCAGAGTAGATTTGGGGCTATAGGCAATCCTCCTGTTTTAATGTGTTAACAATTTGGAATGAGTCCGAAAATAACTTAAAAAATTCTTTCTGCAAAAAATATTACTTTTGAAAATTGTTAATTATTGTTAAACCTGCATTTTCAAAGATACTAAAACTGAACAATTTTTATGCCAGAACAAAAAGATCATAATTCGAATACTATATTTATCAAAGGTGCCAGGGTGCATAACCTTAAAAATGTGGATATTTCCATCCCCCGTGATCAGCTCGTCGTTATTACAGGTTTGTCGGGTTCCGGGAAATCCTCCCTGGCTTTTGACACGCTCTATGCCGAAGGTCAGCGCCGTTATGTGGAAAGCCTCTCGGCGTATGCCAGGCAGTTTCTCGGCCGCATAGACAAGCCAGATGTTGATTATATCCTTGGAATTCCTCCGGCAGTGGCCATCGAACAGAAGGTGAACACCCGGAATCCCCGGTCCACCGTAGGCACGTCAACCGAGATATACGACTATTTGAAACTTTTGTTTGCCCGGATCGGTAAAACTTTTTCACCGGTTTCGGGAAAAGAGGTTAAAAGACATACCGTTACCGACGTTGTGAACATCCTCCTCTCACATCCCGGGGGCGAACGAATGCTTATCCTTACACCTTTTTTGTGTTGCGAAGGATCGACCGTCGAGTATCAGCTCGATATCTTTTTCAAACAGGGAATCACCCGCATTGAAATTGACAATACGATCTATTCGATCGAAGATGTCCTGGCCGATAAAACATTAATGGAAAGGGCACCCGGGATGAACCTGGTAATAGACCGCATCGTGATAAAAAATGATGAGGATGAAGTGGCACGTTTTGCCGATTCAGTGCAGACGGCCTTCAGTATTGGAAAAGGCGTGTGCCGGATTAAAACGGCCGACGGGAAAAAATACCAGGAGTATTCAGACCGCTACGAAGCCGACGGGATGGAATTTGAAGAGCCTAACGAACACATGTTCAGCTTTAATAATCCGGTGGGTGCCTGCCCGGTATGTGAAGGGTATGCCAAAGTGATCGGCATTGATGAAGACCTCGTTATACCTAACAAAAGTCTATCCATTTATGAAGATGCCATTGCCTGCTGGAAAGGGGAGAAGATGTCGAAATGGAAAGATAAGCTGGTGTATAGTGCCGATAAGTTTGACTTTCCTGTTCATACACCCTACTTTAAACTTACCAATGCCCAGCGTGAATTGTTATGGAAAGGCAACCAGTATTTCAACGGACTCAATGACTTTTTCGCCCACCTGGAAGAGAAAAAATATAAGATACAATACCGGGTCATGCTAGCGCGCTACAGGGGTAAAACCACGTGTTATGAATGCCACGGGACACGACTGAAAAAGGAAGCGACCTGGGTTAAAATAAACCATAAAGCTATTACCGACCTTGTCAACCTGCCCGTAGAGAGGTTGATTGGTTTTTTCGAAGGATTGAAACTGACGGAAAAAGAGGAGAAAATTGCAGGCCGTTTGTTAATTGAAATAGCCAACAGGCTTCATTTTCTGATTAATGTAGGTCTTGGTTACCTCACCCTTAACCGTGTATCTTCTACACTCTCGGGTGGTGAATCACAAAGGATAAACCTGGCAACATCGCTGGGCAGCAGCCTGGTCGGCTCACTCTATATCCTCGACGAACCAAGCATTGGCCTGCACCCCAGAGATACCCACCTCCTTGTAAAAGTACTGAAAGACCTTCGCGACCTTGGAAATACAGTGGTGGTTGTCGAGCATGATGAAGAAATCATGCGGTCTGCCGACATGATCATTGATATTGGCCCGGGCGCCGGCAGGCTCGGTGGTGAAGTTGTTTTCCAGGGCGATCATAAAATGCTGGAGAAGGATACAAAAAGTATCACGGGGGAGTACCTCACCGGGAAACGGATAATACCCCTTCCCGATACCCGGCGAAAATCGTCCAGCTATATCCAGGTGACCGGCGCCAGAGAGAATAATCTGAAAAACCTGAACGTGAAGATTCCACTCAACCTGATGACGGTCATTACCGGGGTCAGTGGTTCAGGTAAATCGTCTCTTGTGAGCTCCATCCTTTATCCGGCCTTGAATAAGCGGGTAAATGGCGCCGGCGGTAAAACCGGGAAATTTGACTTCCTTGAAGGTGATGTCGAAAGGATCAAAGGTGTGGAGTTTGTCGACCAGAATCCTATCGGGAAATCATCGAGGTCCAATCCTGTTACTTATATTAAAGCTTACGATGAGATAAGAAAACTTTATGCCGACCAGCCTCTTTCCAAACTGAATGGTTTCACGCCCAGTCACTTTTCGTTTAATATTGACGGTGGGCGTTGTGAAGAATGTCAGGGCGAAGGAACCATAAAAGTTGAAATGCAGTTTATGGCCGATGTATACCTGTTATGCGAGAGTTGCAAAGGACACCGGTTTAAAGATGAAATCCTGGAAGTAAAATACCGGGGAAAGAATATTTACGATGTGCTTGAGATGACAGTAAACGAAGCCATTGATTTTTTCGGGGAGAAAAAATCGGGCGTTGAAAAACGCATAGCTTCCAGGCTTCAGCCTCTCAAAGATGTGGGTCTTGGTTATGTTAAGCTGGGCCAGTCCTCAAGTACACTCAGTGGAGGTGAAAGCCAGCGGGTGAAATTGGCCTACTTCCTGTCGAAGGAAGGAAATTCCGACGCCATGTTCTTTATTTTTGATGAACCCACTACCGGCTTGCATTTTCACGATATCAACAAGTTACTGGATGCATTCAATGCACTGATCAGGCGTGGTCACAGCATCCTGGTCATCGAACATAATCTGGAGATTATTAAATCGGCCGACTGGATTATAGATCTGGGGCCTGAAGGTGGTGAAAACGGGGGAGAGGTTGTAGCTGAAGGCACACCTGAAGATATCGCCCGTGATAGCACCTCTTATACCGGAAAATTTCTGAGGGGAAAGTTGTAGGGACATACATTGAAAAGCTTTCCCTTCGCTACGATGAATGCTACCACCCGGAATGCGAACCAAATACCTGCTCGAGAATATGCCCGACCGACGTTTTAGTCCATGCCAGGGGATCTCTGCGTATTTTAATCTCCTCACGGCCCACTTTATAAAAAAGACCGTCGAGGGCTTTCTCCGTAACATAAGCCCCCAGGTCAGTATGGCCGACAGGTTTGATCATTCCGAACGATTTGTCGGCTATGCCATTATAGGCCGAGGTAAGTGAATGCCATATCTGGTTAGGGCTGTAATTACCAACCAGTTTTTTGTCGAGCGAAGCATTCACTTTTGGAGCAAAAGCCGGCCGGAGCTGCGACCAGGTAGTGCTTTTCAGGTAAGCCGTTGCTGCTGTTGAATCAAAACCCGCAGATTGAGCCTGGGCAGCAGGATTTTTTCCTTTTACTATTGAAAGGCCATCGGTGATGCTCATATTCCTGATGGCCTCCTTAAATATGGGAGCTGCCTGGCCGGCGGCATCCTCGGCTGCCCGGTTAAGTGACAGGATGGCTTCTTCGATCTTCCGGTCGAGTCCTGTAGCCCTGAATAAGGCATTATCCTTGTTTTTATAGATGATATCAGCCTCGGGTGGCAGTAAAATCTTAATGGCTTCGTCTTTGTAATAGCCGTTTAATTTTGAAGTGACAGCTACCGATGTATCCGTTCCGACCATGAGGGCCGTTTTCAGGCCTTTAACAATATCAGGTTTTGCCGTAGTACCCTGCTCGGGCAGGGTAGAAATGGTCTTCAGTAACTGATCGCAGGACGTAAAAACTGCAGGTGCACTGATAAGCAGCAGGATCACTAAAAGGTTTCTCATAACCGGAGATTTAAAAAAAAAGCCTGAGAAAGGATCTTCACAGGCTTTATGCAGTTAGTATTAACGGATTATTTTTCTTTAAATCCAAACATGATAGAAACACAGCCTTCCTTAGGTTCTTCTGCCAGGCTGTCCGATACGGGAACTTTAACAAGAATCTTCAATTGCTGGCTGGACTCAAGTTTGAAATCCCATTTCCATTCGTAGTCGTTATACTTGTTGTTGTAAAGGACTTTCCCATTCCCGTCGACAACACTGAATTCGATCGGACCAAGGTTATTTGCACCACAAACCCCGATACGGTATTCTGTGTCTGAGTAAAATGTTTTATATAATTCAGCTTCTTCTCCTTCAAGAAGTACGGCAGCGTGATAGTTACCATCATGCTGATACGGCGCTAATCCGACCTTGCAGGTGTTTTTTGCAAACTGCTTGCATTGAGCGTCTGCCCTGAATGGAGTAAGGAGAAAGATTAAAAGTATGATGCTGACAAACAAACTTCTTTTCATAATGAAGATATTTGATATTTATGAAATATACCTTGTCCTGATTGCGTCAATCTGCTTCTTTAGTTCATTAAAAGTGCCGCGGCTAATCGTAATTGCAGACGCTGATTCCGATTTGATCGTTGTGACATTGGTTTTGGGATCCTTAACCGGGTGATTCTCAGAAAGTTCAATTTTAACCTGATCAAAAATGCGTTCGAGGGTTTTAACGTCTTTAAGGATTGACTGAGCTTCAACGCTTTCCTGATTGTTCTCAAGAAGGCTGATAACAATATTTAATGATAATTTCTGGTCGGCAATTCGCTCAACCAGTTTATTGTTTTTCAGGTCAGCACCGGGAGGGACAAGGTTTGTGGCAATGTAAAGACCTTCCACCCAGCCGCCAACAAGGATCACGGCTGATGTTGCCTGCAAACCCCGGTCTTCGAGAAATGAGGTCGAATTTAGCAGTGTTTCAGAAATGATATCAATGATCACATTCCTGTTATTGATGTTTTCTTCGAGCCTTGAGATGGTCTGTTCGTCAATGGCATCCAGGATTTCTAATCCGTCGGCCATCTTCTTGGCAGCATTGATATAATTGAGTGTCGCCTGGGATTGATCGAAAAGGCTGGCATAACTCAGATCTGTACTGTAAATACCAAGATTGAGAGCCATTTTAAGGTTTGTAGAGTATTTGTCTGCGTTTGAAACGGGGTTCAGGAGTGATTCGTCGTATGCTGCACCTGCCGTTTTAATTAACATGGCTGTTTCGAGCGGGGATGGCAATGAATAGAAAATTTTCTTTGCCGTATTGATCTTCTCGACAAGGTCATCATCCAGATCAGCATTAAAATCATCAGAAAGCTCAGAATTGGCACTTTCTTTGTTTTTTTTATCCTTGTCGGAAGCGCATCCACCTATAATAAATACAAGGAAGATAAAGAGCAGGATAAAATTCGCAGGCTTACCCAATGTTTTTATATTCATATAGATCCCGTTTTATTATTCTGAGTTTGAATGCTTTTATTTCAGTGAATAAAATTAATACTTTTTTTTAAAAAACAAAACTTACTGAAAGTTCCATGAACATTGAGATTCCTTATGTCACACTCTGTTTTTTCGGCTTCTCTAAATGGCGCTGATGCCATGTTTTACTCCCGGAATTTACGGTCATGTTTACGGAAACACCCCTAAAAGGTTATCATTAAGCCGTGTTTATTAGAAATAATCCGGTTAATTGACTCCTTATATCAATGCTGCTATGGTATAAAAAAACTGCCCGTGAGGGCAGCTGTTATGTAGTATGAAGATCGTACAGGTATTTTTCTGCCGGTTAGAAATGTCTTTCCTTTACCAGACTGCCTTTCTCATCCCACTCTTTCCATGTTCCGGTTTTCTGTCCCATGGTATACTGCATTTCATATCGTAAAACGCTATTGCCATCCCAAATATACCATTTGCCGTCTTTTTTGCTGTTGGTATATGAGGCCTGGGCAATTTTAACCCCCTGGTTGTTATAGGTCGTCCAAAGGCCGTCGAATTTCCCCGCTTTGTATGAGCGACTCTCCTTTAAATTGCCGTTCTGGAAATAGATCATCGCTTTCCCGTCGGCAACACCATTGGTCAGATTCATAACCATCCTGACGTTTCCTTCAGTATAGTATTCTTTATAGGTGCCATTGTATAAGGCATTGTTTTCTGCGTAATATTTGCCATCGTTGCCCTCGGTGATCTGTGCCTGGCTGATCACAGCCAACATTACAAATACAAGACCCAATATTGTTTGTTTTATCATCACGTATATTTTTGAAAATCACCCGGATCGTCTTTCTTTCACCTTAAAATGAATGGGTCTCCGCGGCGATTAGTTAATATTAAATTAACATTGAGATAACACAAAAATAACATTTACTATTCAATTCTGCAAGAGAAGTTGTTAAAAACATGGCTGGAGAAGTCTTATTCCTTAATGGTAATGACACCATGTTCTTTCATTGGGGTTATGGTTCCGATTACTGTTGCATCTGAAATGCCTTCTTTATGCAGCTGTGCGACGAGTGCTTCCGATTGGCCTGAAGGGATGGATATCAGGAGTCCTCCGGATGTCTGTGCGTCGGAAAGCAAAACTCTCAATGGTCTGGGAGTGTTAGCTTCCCAATAGAGAGAATCTTTCAGGTAAACCATGTTATTGTCGGTTCCGCCGGGTATAATGCCCTGTGCTGCCAGGTCGTAAACGCTGTCGAGCAGAGGAACCCTACCGGCAAAAACATCGGCCCCTGTTTCAGAAGCCATGCACATTTCGCGAAGATGGCCTAGAAGTCCGAAGCCGGTGATATCCGTACAGGCATTAACCTCGTACTTCAGCATTACCCCGGCAGCTTTCTTGTTAAGTGTCCGCATGGTGCGATAAAGCGCTCTTTCCTGTTCTGTGTCAACCAGGCCGCGCTTCAGGGCTGTACTGAGGATACCGGTACCGATAGCCTTGGTGAGAACCAGGTCATCGCCTGGTCGTGCTGTAGAATTTTTTATGATTTTATCGGGATGAACGCTGCCTGTGACAACCATGCCGAATTTTGGCTCATTATCCTCGATGGTATGTCCGCCGAGGACGAAAATCCCGGCTTCGGAGGCTACCTCGTTGGCCCCCTCCAGGATTTTTTTCAGAACCTCGAGCGGGAGCCTCAGGTTTGGGAAAGCCACGATATTCAGCGCAAACAATGGTGTTGCCCCCATTGCGTAAATATCACTGAGTGCATTGGCTGCCGCTACGGCTCCAAACTGAAACGGATCATCGATAACCGGAGTGAAAAAATCGACGGACTGAACAATAGCCGTGGTGTCGTTTATGCGGTAAACGGCGGCATCGTCGGATGTATTGGCTCCAACGAGGATGTCCTTATGAACCGGAACCGGTATTTCTTTCAATACCTCTTCAAGTATGCGGGGCGAGATTTTACAGGCGCAACCCAGTCCATGCGTAAATTTGGTTAATCTGACCGGTCCGGCCTGATCCATTTCCGATTTTTCGCTGCCATCTGCCGGCTTCAGGTTCCTGGCGGCTTTTACAATATCGGCGGCAGCTCTTGATATTTCTTCATCGGTTGTATGCTTACCCGTTGAAAGCCTGATGGTGCCCATGGCATTTTCGAGTGAAAGATGCATGGCGCGTAAGACATGAGACACCGTTATGTCGTCGGCATGGCAGGCTGCCCCGGCAGATGCAGCTACACCTGTCAGCTCGCTTAACAGGGTGGTGGCGTCTATATTCGGAAAACTCAGACTCAACGTGTTTGGCAAACAGTGTGCCGGATCTCCGTTGCGAATTACATCGGGAATTTGCGCGCTGATCAGCTTGTATAGGCTATCGCGGGTACGCGTCATGCGAAGAGCATTTTTTTCAAGGTCCCTTTTGGAAACCTCAGCGGCTTTTCCCAGTCCGGCAATTTCCAGAACATTCTCGGTGCCGGGGCGCAGATTCTGTTCATGATTGGCACCTTCCATGAGCTTGGAGAGTGTTATTCCTTCGC
>DASQZK010000712.1:0-2016 GCA_035638735.1 Bacteroidales bacterium | reverse complement strand
TTTCCTCACAGCAGAAGCATCTGGCCAAATTTGTATCAGGATTTACTGCGGTATTGAACTCTTTGCATGAGGGGCAAAGAAAACGAAAATGGCCCTCCGCAACGCGGGAAGGGATATAAAGCGCCTTTTCAATCAATGCGTCAATAGGAATGTCATTGCGCAGAGCATACAGTTCGTGATTGGTAAAGCGGCGTTTTGTCATTTCAACCCGCCGGATCAAGTTTACGCCGGAGACTGGCACAGTTTTTCATATTGATAACGTGGCTGTTTTCAGTCAAACGGTCGATCAATGCCGCTGTAAGCTGATCGTTTCTCAAAAATGATGTCCATTGGCTAAAACCAAGATTGGAAGTGATCAACGTGGTTTTCTTCTTATGTCTTTTGTGCATTAGGGTAAAAAACAGTCCAACCTGGACCGGTTCAACCTGCACATACCCCACTTCGTCAATAAGCAGGCAGTCATAGGAAAGAAATGTCTTCATAATCTTGTCTTCCGAATGATCCGCCACTGATTTATAGAGCATCTCTGTAAGCTCTGGGAAGGCAATGAATCGTCCTTTATATTCGTGGTCAATTGCATGCATAAGAAAGGCTGTTGCAAGACCGGTTTTCCCGACACCGGTGGGCCCTATCCAGATGATGTTTCGGTTCTTGGTCATATAGTCAAATGAATCATACAGGGCCACAATCTTCTTTTTATTCAGTTTCGGTTGCCTGTTAAATGGGAAGGTTTCCATAACATACTTTTCAGGGACCTTTGACCTTAAGATCCTCAGTCGCCTGGAATTTTCTTTTTTGTTTTTGTATTCTTGTTCAACTATATGTTGAAGCAGTCGGACATGAGAGAAATTACTTTTCCGGGCGGCTTCAAGGTATGTGTCCCAGTTTTCAAGTAGGCCACCAAGGTGCAGATACTTAAGCATCTTTATCAGTTCATCATTCATCGTCTGGCTCCATCATTTTGTCGTAAACCGACAAATCCACATCCGCTGAGAAACGGCCGTCAAGATAGGATTCTCTGTCTCTAAACTCCTGGTCGATCTGAACAGACGGTACATCATAATTGCCCTCTTTCATCAATAACATGGCGATCCGTTCGATGGTCTCTGTATCCGTGATACGGTATTTTAGGGCGCGTTTGACTGTCTTTATAAATAGCGAGGGGGCAAGTTTGCTGTGCAAACCATATAATTTTCGGATAAATCTGTGTTTTTGCCTGCCACCTTTTTTGATCGCAAAATTCAGATAGGCATTCACTTCTTCCGATGTAGTCCTTAGGGTGCGTTCCTCATGGGCTGTGGGCTTTTTGCGATACTTTGGTTGATGCTTCGGCTTGGATTGTCCTTCTGGATAGATCTTTTCATTCTTAACCCCTTCAGACGTCATTTCATATTCACCAAGCAGCTCTCGTCTATGGTAGATTCTCAGATGATCACTATACTGCAGAACCTTTACATCGTATCGTTTCGTTCCCGGGATCCAGTAGAAATTGCCGTCAAAGGAAGCATAGCCGTACTGGTCGGTACGTCTTTGGTGAACAAGATAGGGTGGCTCCACATAAACCGGCAGCTTATTCAGATACGGTTTCTCATATTCAAAGGCAGCTGCCGGAATCAGCCGGGTCTTTCCCGTTGGTCTATTGGCCGACCTGTCTGTTGCCCACAAAAAGGCCTGCCGGTTCAGGTTTTCCATATTCTCGAATTTACGACCGGCAAAGAAATTGGTGACAATAGTGAAAAACCCCCTTTCATTGCCGGCTTTCCTGTTTGAGTGCTTTATCTCATGGCAAACAAAGGCAAACCCGTATTGTTTGGCAAATTGTTCCATCTCCGGGACAATAACGGCGTTTTTACCGGTTCCATGAAGCCGGGCCAGGTTGGTATTGTCAATGATACATATACCTGCAGCATAATTCCAAAAGGTCAGCGCTTCATGAAAAAAGCACTTCATTTTGAAGCGATTAAACGAGCGATAGAATTTCAGATAACGAACCTTTGAATAGCGGTAATACAGAAG
>DASQZK010000711.1:0-2450 GCA_035638735.1 Bacteroidales bacterium | reverse complement strand
TTCCATCGGGCTTGGGCAGGATGATCCCCGCATCATGGGCGGCACCCAGGATAACGGAACCCCTTTGTTTGAGCTTAATGATCAACAGTTGGGGACGATGTCTCAGGACATCTCTTCCGGTGACGGAGGCTACTCCTTTTTTACCGAAAACTTTCTCTATGTATCAACGCAGCGTCAGACATCAACGGGTAGCAACCGCGTCGTTCGTATTCCCCGGGACAATAGCACCTCGCCTACGAACGTAACTCCGCTACAGGCCACCACGGCATTTTTTATTAATCCCTATGCCGTAGATCCCAATGATGAAGGCATTATGTATTATCCTGCGGGAGACAGTCTTTTTCGGAATACCAACGTAGATCAGGGCACCCAAACCGAGCAAAATTGGGAGCTGATGAGCGCTGCCGAACTGTCCAACCATAACATTTCGGCCTTGGCCGTGAGCACCTCTCCTGCCAATGTCCTCTATTATGGCGGCTCCAATAATTCAGGAGTTCCGGTTGTCAAACGGCTTGACAATGCCAGCGTTTCCAACTCTAAACCGGTAGATATCTCCATCGGTCAGGCGGAAGCCGGCTCTTTTGTCCATGATATCGCCATCAATCCTCTTAACGCCAACGACGTGCTCGTGGTGATGTCGAATTATGGAGTTGTCGGCCTGTATCACACTTCAAACGGTGGAAGCACCTGGGAAGCGGTGGAAGGAAATTTGGCCGGTTCTGGCGATCGATTTTCAAGTGACGCCGGGCCATCTATGCGAACTGCTACGATTGTGCCCGGCGAATCCGGCCCGATCTATGTCCTCGGAACCAGTACAGGACTCTATGCCACCCAATCCCTCAATGGAGATCAAACGCAATGGGGACGAGAGTCGGCAGCCGATTCCGACGGAAATCCGGATATAGGGTTTTCAGTAGTCGAAAATATTACCTCCCGCTTTTCCGACGGTGATGTGGCCGTTGGCACGCACGGACGCGGCATCTTTGTCGGGGATTTCCAGGGACAGGTTGCCGCTTCCGACTTTCCGCTTATCTCCCTCAATCCGACCGAAGGACGAGCAGGCGATGAAGTTACTATAACGGCCACCAACTTCCAGTTTAGCACCAACCCGGACGATAACACTGTGCTCTTTGGGCCTATTCCGGCTGAAGTCACCCAGGCCACATCCAATCAGCTTACTGTTACCGTGCCCCGGGGGACGCTGCCGCCGATGTCCGACAATCAAACCATATTTGTAAGTGTGGACAACAATAATGGGACAAACCCGCAGGACGTACCATTCAAAATTCTGGATCCCAATACCTTTACCGTAAAGCAAAACTATCCAAACCCCTTCGCGGCCACAACTAAGATTCCTTTTGATCTTCCTACAGATGCCGAGGTTACTATTTCCGTTTATAATATGAGCGGCCAGCAGGTACTACAACCGCTTAAACAGGCATCCTATAATGCCGGCACCTATAACGAACAGATCGATCTTTCGCAGCTGGCCAGCGGAATTTATATCTACCGTATTTATGTGAAGGCCAATTCGGGTGGTGATGACGCCATGCAGTCCAAGAAAATGACGCTTATCAAATAAGCAGGGACTCTTTGCAACAAAAAACCCGACAGGTGATTACTCTGTCGGGTTTTGATTTATTTGAAACGTTTAAAATTATCAGCTATCCCATTTTGGAATGCGTTCTGCAAATTCTGACTGAACCTCATGACCTTTATCTTCGGCGTACCACTTGTGCAGTTTTTCTGCCCACTCCTGCTTGCTGATACCGGGGTTGTCTTTCCATTCCATAGCCTTTTTTTGTATTACCTCCGGCCGCGGTCCCCAAGTGCCTAATTCCTCCAGATCATCTGCACGCAGACAAATCAATTTAGGAATGGATCGTCCTCCGTTAGTCAGATACTCATCAATGATATCCAAGTGTTCGTCACGCAAAATAAAGCGCAGATCAATATGATCGCTTTGCTCGGCCATCCTGGCAATAACCGGCACGTTCTGTGCCGCATCCCCACACCAGCCTTCGGTAAGTACCAGCCATATCCAGTCTTCCTCTACCTGCTCCAGTGTATTGGAAATTTCCTCTGAAAGATTGACCTGCTTATCGATTCGGTTCATCCGATGGACATTCATTTTGGTGTATTGTACCATCTGTTCGGAATGATTGTCCCCGGTGGTTTTGTCGTTTTCCAGAAGATCATCAATCATCTGACGATACTCCTTGTAGTCCATAGCATTCTCAATTACATCGGGCGTAATAAGCTGTTCTTTTATCTCACTCATCAGTGCAAAATAATTTTGGGTTTAAATTGTCGTCTGTAAATAAATCGTCTTGTTCCAAGCTACCGTAACAACAAATCTGCGAGGGAAGATATTCCGGAAATCTCAATATGCTTGAGAATCAACATGACCAGCAGGAATACCACAAATGAAAGTGAAGTGCTGTACTTGA
>DASQZK010000710.1:0-3412 GCA_035638735.1 Bacteroidales bacterium | reverse complement strand
AACATTTTGTCCGTTGTACGTAAAATTTTTAACTTTCGATGGCATAAGCTTTCGTTTTTAGTTGATAATGAAAAGGTTAAATAAAAACAAAGAAAGCTTATGCCTTTCTCTTTTACAAACATACAGCCTGGAAGGGGAAGTCAGCCGCACATACCAATGATAATTATCGTTAACATGCAGTGAAAGTGTAGCTTGTCATCTCAGCTTTACGACTCTGCCCGACCAGGGTTTGGGCTTCGAAATGAAAGGAATGGTTGTACAGACCGGGTTCTTTCCCGGCAAGTTCCAAAATTTTAACGCCTTGCATATTAAACACTTTCAATGAAACGTACAAACTTGCGGGGATTTCAAACGAAATAGTTGTTTTTTCGTAATCAGAATTTGGAAAATTCTGTCCCAGGCTAAACCTATCTAGTATTTTTATGTAGCCTACTCCAACGGAAGTTGAAATTGATGATACCTACTTCGATACTGTCGGGAAGATTTTCGACCATGGTCGGCCCAAAATAATCGACTGGTGATAACCCGGACCAGCAGTAGCTTAACGGATAAACTGCGGTAACCCGGTTACCTTTTATTCTTCCCGGGTTTGAACAATCGACAGCCTTCAGAACTTTGAAGCGCGGATTATCTCAATACCACTTGAACACCTTCATCCCCACCACGAAGGTGACCAGCCCGATACTACCCAACATCAATGTATTACCCATCACCTGGGGGATACCGGCGCCTTCGTTGATGATACTACGGAAGCTGTCGGCTACCATAGTCAGCGGCAGCTTACGGATAATGGGGATGGTCCATTCAGGAAAGTTCTGGTAGCTGAAGAAGATCCCGGAAAGGATCATCATGGGCATGGTGACAAAATTGATGATGGCATTGCCGATCTCCGTCTTGGAGGTGCGTGATGAAAACAAGACGGCTATACCCGTAAAGGCAACATTACCAGCAATAAAGACCACGAGAAGAGCCAGCAGGCTACCCTGGACTTTAATGTCGAAGTAGAGGTTGGCAAACAGGAGCAGGAGAGAAGCTTCAACAAAGGTCATGGCAAGGCGCGCTGTCATGTGGGCTACCAGGAGATTACCCTTATACATGGGCGTGGCCACCATCCGGCGCAGCATATTGCCTTTGCGACGTTCAATAATGGTGTAGCTGATTCCCCACATACAGGCCATCATCACGGTGAGTGACAACAATCCCGGTACCAGGAAGTCGACATAACGCGTACCTTGAAGTTTCATGGGGACGATTTCTGCCCGGCTGATGACATGCCCGTTTTTACTTTCATCCAGCAAACTGCTAAGCTGTAACTGAAGGCTTCGCGCATCAGGGTTGGCCGGATCGAGGTGGTAGATGATGCTATCGTGCCGGCTTTCAAGGATCACCTGAAATTTACCGCGTTTGATACCCTGGATGGCCAGCTCTCGACCGACCGGAATAAAACGAAAAGTGGTGTTTCCGAACACCTTATCGTCAACGGTAACATTATAGGTCCGCAGCGAATCGGACGTCCAGGAAGCAGTGGCATGTTTGTCGAGAAAGGTCATGAGTTTCGAATGGCTGGAAGGATCGATAAAGGCCACGTCTTTCCTGATATTCGGTTTATTGTTAAAAGCAATGCCCAGTCCCCAGGCCATCAGGATGGGAAAACCAATACCCCAGAAGATAACACCGGGCTCACGGATCAGCTCCTTAACATGGATGACTATTAATTGCCAGAGTTCTTTTTTTAGCATGGTAGCAGCTTTTCGGGTCACAGTTAATTAGCCAGTCGACGGCCTGTTTTGAGCAAGAACAGGTCATCGAGGGATGGTTTCCTGAAGTCAAAATCGCGAATGGTTACATGGTTTTCCTCAAGCACAGCGAAAAGGAATGGCAGGTCCCGTGTCACGTTTGTCAGTTCACACCGCCCGCGCCTCTTTTCATCGTCCCATTTTATATCAAGTCCATTCTGCCTGTTTCTCAATGCTTCGGGCACTTCTCCGGAAATAGTAAATTCAGCCACATTATGAATATTCTCTTTTTCCAGCAGTTGATTGAGTGTTCCTTCGGCAATAATCTCACCCTGGTCCATGATGATGATCCGGTCGCAGAGATACGCGGCTTCTTCCATATAGTGAGTGGTGAGAATAAGCGAGGCATTATGAACTTTTTTAAGGTTCATCAATATGTCCCATATCTCGTGCCGTGCAGTGGGATCAAGCCCTGTGGTCGGCTCATCAAGAATGAGTATCTCGGGATCGTTCAGGATAGCAATACCGAGGGCAAGGCGCTGTCGCTGACCGCCAGACAGGTTCTTGGTAAAAGCCTTCTGCTTTTCATTTAAGCCGACAATAGTCATCACGTCTGTCACCTTCTCATGAGGCATTCCGTAAAAGCTGGCAAACATCCCAAGCGTCTCGGCCACGGTAATTTTCTCGAAAAATTTTGTTTCCTGGAATGAAATTCCAAGGATGTTATACAGTTCGTTTTTATTATCCCTGAGTCTTTTTCCCTTTATAAGAATATCTCCGGAATCGGGATGTCTGATCCCTTCTATCATTTCAACAAGTGTGGTCTTCCCTGCCCCGTTAGGACCCAGAAGGGCAACGTATTCACCCCTTCCCAGGACAAAGTCAACACCTTTTACTGCATGTACCTGTCCAAAGCTTTTCTTTACCGATGAAATGGTGATCAGATCGTTTGCCATAAATTGTTTGAACTTAAATTATGATAGTAACAATGGCGGGGGCGGAATGTTGGGAGGGATATAGGAGGAAGCTGCAATTGGGATAATCCTGCTCCCGGTAATAGAAAAGGCCCGGGGTTGAGGCGAGATTCGTCAAAGCCGCCATCCAAAAGTATTAAGCATGAATGATTGCATGCAAAGTTCCTTTCCAAGAATACCTTCGAAATCAATGTTTTACGCCTGAACAAAATTTTTTCGTCAAAATGCACGAATCCGGACGCTGAGATTTTCGGGGTGAAAACGATAAAGGGATGGAAGGTGCGCCGGTGGGGGAGGGTCCCGGTAAAAACCTAAATCGATCCACATTACTTTCGGAAAAAACAATCCTCTAATAATGCTCTTAAGTTTACTTCGATGAAGAACGGGAGCTCTGTTTCAACAAAAATCAGCCATTTATTTGTGTAAAACTTACTCATATATATGTAATTAATTTACATTTTTTTACACTACTACCTCGCGTCTGAACCGGATATGGCCGACCGTATCCTGTATAGTCCTGGTGAAACGGGAATACCAATTACCGGCCAACACCGCCCCTCATACTCTTCGATCTCCTGAAAGGGAAAGGTCCACCGCACGCCCCAATTATTTCCGAAAGGGTCATGCGTAGCCTTGACGAAGCAGGCCCACCCTCCCCCGGCTATACCGCCTGAAGTCTTTACGCATACTCCCTGCCCTACC
>DASQZK010000709.1:0-5716 GCA_035638735.1 Bacteroidales bacterium | reverse complement strand
CTTTGGGCACGAAAAGGGTGCCTTCACCGGAGCTACATTTAATCGTAAAGGCCGGTTCGAGATGGCCGATGGTGGAACGATTTTTCTCGACGAAATTGCTACTATTTCTCCCAAAATGCAGATTGAGCTGCTGCGTGTGCTCGAATCCAAGTCGTTCGTGAGGGTAGGAGGGAACAAGGAAATTACCTCCGATTTCCGCGTCATTTGTGCCACAAACCGCGATCTGAAAAGTATGGTGAAAAACGGAACCTTCCGTGAAGACTTGTTTTACAGGCTTAATGTATTAAATATCAGGATACCACCCCTCCGTGAAAGAAAAGAGGATATCCCATTACTGGTCCATTACTTTATCAAAAAGTATTGCACATCCATGAGCCGTGATGCGATCCCTGTTGAGCCTGCCGCCCTCAATCACCTTATGGAGTTCGACTTTCCCGGAAACGTGCGTGAACTGGAAAATATGATCGAACGTGCTATCGTGGTTGGCAACGGGAAAGAAATCCGGCTGAAAGATCTGCCCATGGGGAAGGATGTTATCAGTAACGCCATTGAGAGCCTCGATGAACTGGAGAAAAAACATATTTTCAAAATTCTTGACAAATACAGTTGGAACATTTCCAGGTCGGCACAAGCACTGAATATTGACAGAGCAACCTTGTACAATAAGATCAGGAAATATGATTTGAAACAGGAAGCGTAATATTCGTTATGCACCATTTTTTCGCCAAAGCGATCCTCTTACGTGGCATCCGTTAACATATAGATTTACAGCAGAGACCGATTGGAGAACCGAAACATCATATTGTTTTTATGTGGTCATTTTGAAGATGACCTGGTTGTAAGCCTGGGCAGGGAGGTAGAAAAAGCATTCCACCTTCCTGTCTGCCTGGAAGAATGCAAAAGGGATATTACAGGGTACTACAACCCTGTGCGTCGCCAGTACGATGCCGACGGACTCATGAAGATGGTGTCGGATATGTCGCCCGGGGCAGCCCTTAAGACTATGGGTCTCTTCAGGGTCGATCTTTTCATCCCCATTCTTACCTACATTTTCGGACAGGCAAAGCTAAACGGCGAATCCGGTATCGTTTCGCTTTACCGGCTACGTAATGAATTATATGGTCTTGGAGCGAACCAGGATCTCCTTCTGGAGCGATTCAGCAAAGTGGTTATTCACGAGTTCGGGCATGCCTTCGGACTGATTCATTGTCATAATCCCGTTTGCATCATGCGTTCGAGCACGTACGTTGAAGATATTGATCAGAAGGAAATTCATTTTTGCCGGAGTTGCCGGGCGATTTTGGATGATTGTCTTAAAAATTATACTACGTAAATAATTTATTACCCGGTATTTTTGTCTATTTCCTACACTCAAAAAGATTGCACCGGTAATCACTGCAGCCATAAAAGAGAGGGGTGCCCACCCCCGCCAACCAAACCTTCCGCCCCTTAATCGCTTCAGCCCTCCAAATCTCGTTGTCCGTTTCCGGACATTTTGATGAAAAAATTTTTATAAGGCTGAAATTACTGATATCACCGGAGTCTGAGAAAGACGATTTTTATTGTACTGGAGTATATCTAACACTTTTGGTTGTTGGACTTTGATGAAATTTTTGATAATGCGCTGAAGATGTGTTTATGCAGAAAGAAGAACCTTATGCCAGACTGGACATTAAAAAGTTACGGTCAGGTGGCGATCATTTTCCCGGCTTTTGGTAGATAATACGGCACAATTAGGAGTAACTATCTGGTTAAGGGTATCGATTTATTTTCCGACTCTTGGTGGATTATTCATTTCACATCCATGTGCCGGGGCCTGGCAGCCCTTTTGAAGTTCCTGTTGCATCCACTTCCCGGCTCAACCTCTCCTTTGAGGTTGAGCCGGGAGTGCGGTGTTCCGCCAAATCTATCTTATTGTTTATTCATACATTCCTGCCATTGATGGAAAAAATCCTCTCACGTACACAGACCGGTCTTTTATTTCATAACTTGTCCGGTGAACCAATCTAATCAGATTATGAAGACTTCAAAATTCACCCGTGCAGTCAGCATTATCCTCGGACTGTTTATGATTGTTTATGCTGCAAATCAGTTTATTCATTTTTTTCCGACAAGTTACGGCCAGATGCCGGAATTTGCACAGCAATATCTCGATGCCGTAGCTCCATTCCTCCCGGCCTTATATATCTTCGAGATCATCGTCGGCATTTTTCTCGTTTTGAATATCTGGGTTCCTTTCTTTGCAGTTGTTCTGGCGCCGCTTTCGGTAAGCTTTCTGATATTCAATTTCACCAATGGTGACTGGAATATCCTTACTGCCGCTTTCGTTGCCGTATTGAACCTTATCCTTATTTACCAATACTGGGATAAGTATAAGCCTTTGTTCAAATCGTGATTTTTGTATAATTGAAATGTATTTCGCAGGGGGCTGTCTCAAAAGTTAACATTTATTTTAAATGCTTACAATATGAAAGTAACCACCTTTGTAATACCCCTAAATCCCCTGGAAGGGGACTATGAGACCATGTTTTTTACAACGAAAAAGGTGATTTTGCAGTTCTTTACTTTTAATCTGTAAGTGTATAATTTGAGAATTTAAGTTTTGAGACACCCTCTTATGTAGCGGATTCTGTTTCACCCGAAAGCATGTCCCTGACCTTTTTCCGGAAGCTTCGACTGACCGGTATTTCATTATTATCAATCGTGATGGTATCGGCATTGAAGGCATTGATTTTTGCTGTATTGACAATGAACGACCGGTGACATCTCAGGAAGGAACCAGGGAGCATATCCTGGATATGGCTGATTTTCTCACGGCTTTTAACGGCTGTTCCGCCGTTGAGGTGAAAACAGATATAGTCAGACAGGCTCTCGATAAACCTGATCTCGTCGTGATAGATTTTCACATTTTTTCTTTGTGATCTTACTTCGATGAATGCCCTTTGCTTGAGTTTTATTTCTTTGTCCAGCTCGTGGATTTGGTGGTTCTTTGTGTTGAGCTGTATCATGGTGGAAACAAAAAGGCCGGCAAAGACGACGAGGTACATAATAATGCCCATGATGATCACATCGGAGGCGTATGGCTGCATTCGTCCCAGGTTGTAATCCACAAAGAAGACGAAGGTGACCAACATGACCAATATTTCCAGGTACAATGAGACCACCACGGTATAAAACAGGTAGAGGAAAAAGCGGGCATACCTGCGGGGAAAAAGGTACCTGGGAATCAGGATATAGTTCAGGAAGTAGTATGTACCGGCGATGATGGGAAGTAGCATGGTGACGAAATAGAATGCATCTGTCAAGTCACCGAAGGTTCTGCGGAAGAGCAGGGTCAATACCCCTATGACGAGAAGCCATGCCAGTATGTGCCGGTATATTTTCATCCTTTTTCAAGGCAATTTGCGTAAAAATCTTAAATTTAGAAAGTTTTGTCGACAGACAACCGGTTTCGGACCGGATTTGACCTTGCAGGATGGGGTCCGGATACCCTAATTT
The DNA here is from genome assembly GCA_035638735.1 of Bacteroidales bacterium. Taxonomy (GTDB): domain Bacteria; phylum Bacteroidota; class Bacteroidia; order Bacteroidales; genus DASQZK01. The sequence continues at coordinate 2,218 of DASQZK010000709.1, read as the reverse complement.
TATCTCATGTTTAATTTAAATCGAAAAAGTCATGTTTGAATTATTTTATGAAGGTGGTGCCCTCTTTATGGGTATCTTGAGTATCCTGCTCTTGCTGGTCATTATTGCCACGGTCTCCACTGTGACAGGAATCATTGGACGGAAATTTGAAAAGCCGGGAAGTTTCAACCAACGGGCCGGCTATATCAGGGCCGTAGGCTTGTTTGCCATGATCACCGGTATCCTTGGTCAACTCATTGGTCTTTATGAAGCGTTTATTGCTATTCAGAATGCGGGTGATATTTCACCGGCCCTGGTAGCCGGTGGATTCAAGGTATCGATGATTACGACCTTGTATGGTATTTTTATTTATTTGTTTTCGTTGATCTTGTGGTTCGTAATGAATGTCTGGTATGAGAGGAGAGCATGAACCAGGGCCTGATAAAAAAGGGCTTTTCGGCAAATTTTACCATGCGACATTATCGGAACGATGCAGACACACAGGGGAGAGGGCATGGTTTTTCTTGTCAAACTTGCTTCTTGCCGGCTTTTATGACCTGGGTGGGGAAGGTATTCTGACTGATTTCCAACGTCTCTTCAACATCAAACCCGGCATTTTCGAGGTAAGGTTGAAAGGCGACCGGTCGGCAGTCAGTTAACAAACCCGGAAAAAGCCTGGCCATCAAGTACCAGATCTTATGTATTCGTTTTGTACCAAATGAGAAGGTGGACATGACCAGTCTGCCGCCGGGTTTCAGCACCCTGTAGAACTCAGCGGCAATTTGATTAAAGCTTGACTCAGGTAATAAGTCCACCATATAATTATTCAACAGGACATCGAAAGTGTCATCTGGGAAGTCCAGGTCCAGAGCATTACCTTGTTGCAATTCAAAATTTTCCGTATGCAACTTTTTAAGCCTCTTCCGGGCTTTATCGAGCATGGCCGGGGAGAGGTCAATGCCGGTATTTCTTCCCGCGGGATTTTGTTTTACCATTCTTTTCAGCAGTTCCCCGGTTCCGCAGGCTACATCCAAAACATTGTCACCATTTTTTATTTCAGCCATGCCAAGGACTTTTTTCATAGCCTTTCTTTCGGTAAGCCTCCCCCAAAAGTCATAGATCCAAAGGACCTGCTTAAATTCTTTTTTTATTTTGGATTCATTATATGTCCTGTCCAGGATTTTCATGTTCTTGTTTTAGGATCTGCACCGGGTAAAGGCTGATGACCGGTATGATGTTATTTCATATTTTTATTTGGCAAGCCCGGGCGTTTGGCTAGTTTGTCCGTCACTATATTTTTATCGATCAATAACCTTCCCCGTTTTATCAGATCATGTCCGGTTGACAGGTTGGCTCAAAAACATACTTCGATCAGCAATTTACGAAATACCAGTCAGATTTTTCCGGTTTGATAACTGCTATGTATAAAATTTACACAGATATGGATAAATATTACACATATTTCTGGTATTTGAACATTATGCTATGGCATTTGTCTTAAACCTGCATGTATCTTGCAATTACAGGCGCTTATGCCGGCAGATATAACCATCCGGGACTATTTCAGCAATTAAATAATTCTACCTGTCATGCACACTTTCGTTGCCAAATCCGGTTTTTTATAATTATAATGTTCCCGGTTTAGATACAATTCATTGCCATTAATTTTATTGAAAAGAGTTTTCAATAAATAGCTTCAAGGCTTATCCAACTACCCTGATTCTCTTCATTTTTTCTTTTAGCAATAAATCCAAACTTCAATTATGATGAAAAGAATAGCCCCATTTTTCGTATTATTTATTCTACTGGTTTCCTGCGGGCAGTCAGAAACAGGCAGGGAATACAAAGTGGAGGTTACTGCAGCCGATTATGCTTTTAATGCACCCGGTGAAATCCCATCGGGTTGGATCACCTTTGTATTAGATAATTCCAAAGCCACGCATGTGCATGAACTGAGTATTTCAAAAATCCCCGATGGTATTAGTTACCAGGAATACATGGAGAAATTTGTCGGTTCCTGGGAAAAAATCTTAAAAGAATTACAAGACGGGGAAATTGACCAGTCCGGTATTTATCCGCTTGAAAAGGAATTGTTACCTTCCTGGGCCGGTCAGGTTGAGTATCTTACATCGAGAGGGCTTGTGTCCCCTGGCATGAAAGATGAGAAGACTGTCTACCTGGAGCCCGGGCAATATGCCTTGGAATGCTGGGTTAAAACTGCTGATGGCAAGATCCACAT
>DASQZK010000708.1:0-4686 GCA_035638735.1 Bacteroidales bacterium | reverse complement strand
TGAGCGTGCCAACGGTCACAATGCCCATAGACCTCAGCAGGTGAAAGGTCTGGTTCCCGATCATGGGGATCTTGCGGATCGGCAATGGATCGAGAAACGGCCTGATCAACGTGCCGGGGACTTCTTTGCCGCCATTGGGTTTCGCTTCTCCCGTGGCTATCTTGCATAACGTTTTATTGACAGAAAGGCCCTAGGAAATGGGAAGCCCCGTCTCTTTTATGATCCGGTTTCTAAGCTCGTCCGTCCATTTCTGGCAGCCGAAAAACCGGTCCATCCCACTGATGTCGATATAATGCTCGTCAACCGACGCCTTCTCGTATACCGGCGCCTGCTCCGCGATCACCTCCGTAACCATGCGCGAATAACGCGTGTAAAGTTCCATGTCTCCACGAATCACCACCGCCTCACTACACAGGTTCCTGGCCATTTTCATGGGCATGGCCGAATGAATCCCAAACCGCCGCGCCTCATAACTGCAGCTGGCTACAACACCACGATCCGACGCCCCGCCAATAATGACAGGCTTGCCATTCAGACGACTGTTCATTAACCGCTCTACCGACACGAAAAACGTGTCCAAATCCATATGCACGATATTCCTTTCCATAACACGTTCTCTCCCTGCACTTTTTAAGTATTCTCCTGCATTATTCCTCCGTTTAATATCAATTTGATTAATTATTAATCAATATTTCGATTATAATTTAATCATTTTGTAATAACTTTACAAGACTTATTGATTTTTTAATACGGCAAAAAGGAGAGAGGTGAAAAAACAGGCCGCAATCCCTTGCTGAATCGTTCATCATTTAATACCATACATTATGTATTTCAGTACAAACATTAAACTGCTTCGTAAACGAAGGGGGAAGACCCAGGAAGACCTGGCGTTCGCCCTTGACCTGAAACGGTCGACACTCAGCGGATATGAAAATGGCGTGGCTGAACCCGGACTCGATATCCTGCTTAAATTCTCTTCCTATTTTAACATCGCACTCGATACCCTGCTGAAAATCGACCTGGCAACTCTTACCGAAAGCCAGCTCTATCAGCTCGAACACGGACAGGATGTCTACGTCTCGGGTAAAGACCTACGTATCCTGGCTACAACCGTGAGCAAAGAAAATGAAGACAATATTGAACTGGTTCCCGAAAAAGCAAAAGCCGGCTATACCAACGGCTTTGCCGATCCGGAATTTATCAGCGACCTGCAGGTCTTCCAGATGCCGTTCCTCTCACCCAATAAAAAATACCGCACATTCCAGCTTAATGGCGACTCTATGTTGCCCATTCCCGATAAATCATGGGTGACAGGTGAATTTGTCCAGGACTGGAACACTATTCTCGACGGCGAGGCCTGTATTATCCTTACCCGCGACGACGGCATCGTATTTAAAATTGTCGAAAGCCATATCAGGGACAACGGCAGCCTAACCCTTTTCTCCCTGAACCCCATATATGACTCTTACGACGTAAACGTGAACGAGATCAGGGAAGTGTGGCGGTTCGTCCATTTTATTAGCTCCGAAATCCCCGATCCCGTTATGCCACACGACGAACTCGTCAAAACCGTCGCTGTGCTCAAGCATGATGTTGACCATATCAAGAAGAAGATAAAGGAGTGACGATAAATACGCCGGAATTTTTGCGTTAATTATGTTAAATAGAAAATAGCGATGAATTTAATCCGGGGGAGGGCAGGCACTTATCCGGTTGGCCTTTTTGCCAACCATGCACATGATTTTTATGTAATAAGGCATTCAACGTGGTAAAATTATCAATTCAGGAAATAATCGTTATTGAGAAGATTTTCCTGTTCCCTCAGCTTAACAAGGTATTTCATCTGGGAGAGAAGAAATCGCTCACGGCAATCCTGACGATTATAACTGATAAATTTGAATTTGTCTTCCGACGACAAGTTAAGAGCCCGGGCAACATCATTGAGTAAAATCTCATTACCATTCACGTCTTTCAGAAATTCGGGGTCAAGTTCATTGGTATAATGAAGAAGAAGCTGAAGAAGTGCTTTATCTTTGATAGGTTGATCATTGTTGACCACCTGTATTATTCCACCACTATAAAGCTTCCCCGGCAGAGGATCCTGGAAACTGACCACCTCAAAGTTTGTTAGGCCTTCAACAACAATAACCATCTCGCCAACAGAATTGGTGGCCACGATCTGCTTAACCCTGACCTCCGAGCCGTAAGCCTGCATCTCCGAGTGCTTCGTAAAAGGAATACCAAAACTTCCGGCATCTTCGCCACAATCGTTGATCAATTGCTTATAACGTGGCTCAAAAACCCGAAGGGGCAGATCCTCCCCAGGCAATAAGCTGATATTCAATGGAAAATAGGGCAACATTCTCTCAATAGTTTCATCCATACAGGAAGCTCTCTTTTATCTGTTCATTACCATTTTGTTTGAACAAGGCCCGGGATCTGAAACATCCTGTCACTGAAAAGCCTAATTCGTTTATCTACAGCATTGAAAACAAACAGATCTCATAAATGTTTATGATACATCCGGCGCATGTTAAATTTTAACAAAATATGACTCATGTGTTACTTTGTGGAAATAAATCTGCCTCGAAAACAGCTGGAACAGCGTTTTGATGTTCCGATGCCTCACGATCCGAGATACATGCCCGGGTATTTTATTAATGCCTTCTCAAGACCTTACCTTCCGGTCATTACAAACCACGACCCCGACAAGATTCAACCCTTTACCTGGGGACTGATCCCTTTTTGGGTTAAAGATGCAAAAACAGCCGAAAAAATAGGTAACAGTACCTATAATGCCAGGGCAGAAACAATCTGGGAAAAACCTTCGTTCCGGGATCCGGCCAGGCACAAGCGTTGTCTGGTGCTGGCTCATGGTTTCTATGAGTATTATACGGCACCCGGACGTAAAATTCCTTTTTATATACGGCGTAAAGATAATCAACCCTTTGCATTCGCCGGACTCTTCGATAAATGGACTAATCCTGATACCGGTGAGGTTATCAGTGCCGTCAGTATTATTACCACCCAGGCCAATGCTCTGCTTGAAAAAATTCATAATTCAAAAAAAAGAATGCCGGTAATTCTTTCGGAAGTCACAGAAAAAGAGTGGATTAACGACAATTTATCTTCATATGGTCTTAAAGAAATGCTCAGACCTTCCGATCCCGGCGAACTGGAAGCCTGGAGTGTTTCAAAGCAGATAAGATCCCCGCAAGACAGTCCTGATGATGAATCTATCCTGACTCCTGAAGACTATCCGGAAACAGCCAATTTGTTGAAACAGTGAAAAAGATGATCATTTTTATTTAAAAATTATTTTAACTCAGACCCATTCTTCGCTTTGTAAACCGGGCAATGACAGCGAATTACTATACTATACCGGTCATATTTATTTTAAATTCCACTACTACCGGAATTTTTCACACAACAAATTCACGGCCTTTCTGTTATAAACTTAGAGGTTCAGACCATCCCACTCGTAGTTTTAGGTTTAGTTATTTTTTGGTTATTAGGTTCTTTTTCAGGCATGCATCATACAAGATGCTTCTTTCAAAATGGTCTGAACCTCTTTTTTTCTTCACCCTCATGCCATCCTCCACTTTAGTAACGTCATTTTATTCGGCCTTCGGAAATTTTATCATGTATGCCAGCCATTGATTGGTATGTTTTGATGACAAAAAAAGGACTGTCAAACTGGGAAATTGGCAGGAAACACATAGAGATGGTTTTTCTGTTTTGTTTCTGAATTGTTAATAACCCTGCTTTTTTGGCTGCAGGACCCTCCGGGGATCAATATTGATAGGTGTTTTAGCTTATTGACATTTTGTTAATAACCGGTGTCAATATCTTGTTGAGATAATGAGAGGTTTTTTTTTGGTCAGAATAGTTGTACGACTTACATTTGTTATACCAAGTGAGCGATAAAAGGCTGCTCCAACGGAAGGGAAAGCGAAACGTTCTTCGGAACGGGGAACCAACCCTGGGGAAGTTCGAAAGAGCAAATCTCCGTATCCAAGGAGTTGTGCGGAAGAAGGGTAAAACCTTTTACCGGCCAGTCAGAAGAAGAAAATCGTTTACGAGGATCTTTGAAAAGCTGGCTCTTTAAGCAGAAACCCCTGATCCCGCCTTAATAAGCTGGAAAAAGTTTCACATCAGCCAGGGGAGGATCGTAAGACCCAATCCAGCCTGGTGGTTTAAAGAGACGTTTCCCGAAAACCGGTTCGCCGGGATGAAAGGAAAATAGGTTCCTCTTCGAGATAGTTGAAATACTAAGGAGAATGAACCAGCCAAAATAACCGTAGCTTGGCATTGTTTAGTAGCTATGGCTGCTAAAGAATGAAATGGGAACTATTCGTTAAGAGTAGTTCCCATTTTGGTTTTATACCTCCCCGTTTTAATCCGGATTGTTTTGTTTGATTAATGGTACTTATTTATAGACCAGTTCCCCCAATACCACTTGTCAACCCGTTGTTTTATTATGCGAATAGTATGACTACCACCCATTGCTGGTATTCTTCGCATTCCTCAAGAACATGGATATTTTACTAATATTCAACTGTTTACACTTAGAACAAAAATGTGGAAAAAGTGTTAATAAATAGTGTTTTCACCGAACATGGAAAATGCCTTACATTTACCCGCAGAATGAATAAAGATTTCTTAAAAGTAGACCTATGAAAGTAA
>DASQZK010000707.1:0-4493 GCA_035638735.1 Bacteroidales bacterium | reverse complement strand
GAAGCACCGGAGAGTGCTTCACCGGTGGCGTTATCTTTAACATCACCTCTTACAGCTGCCTTTTGAGAAAAAACGGACAGGTTGGTGATAAGTATCAGGGCAATGACAAGGGTTAGCTTCATTGCTTTCATAGGAAAAAAGAATTAGGTGTTACTGACTTTCAAATTGACCTCAAAAATAACCATTATTAATAAAAACAGAATGTTATGCGAACGTATTACTTACAGTTCTTCGATTTTAGCCGCCATAATAAAATCATTCTCCGATAGTCCGAGAATGGCATGTGTCCACAGTTCGATGTCTACTTTGGAGAAATAGATATGCATGACAGGGTGGTGACCTTCTTCTTCCGCAAGGTCAGCCACTTTATTGGCGAAATCCATACACGCTGTGAATTCAGGAAATGTAAATGTTTTGGTGATCTTCATCCCGTCCACTACTTCCCATGGCATTTTCAACTGGCTGTTATAATCATTAACCGCTGCGGGTTCAAGCTTATCAACACCACCTTCACAGGGTTTGCATTTCTTTTGTGTAAGATCCATGGTTCCGATTATTATGTTCGAAGTACAAACAATGAATTTGGGAGATGGTTCAGGGGCGTTTGGTTAGAATGGTTTTGAGGGTTGTTTTAGAATTATTTATACTATTTCAGGTCGTTCCATAATGTTTCCGGCAGCGTTAAAAGTGAATATCATCAGCCACGATGGTCCCGCCCTCGTAGGGGTCCTCCCTCTTCAGGAGAGTCAGAGGGGTAGCGGGGACGGATAATTGAAGAGGTGTTTAGAAAAGTGTGTCATAATTACACACTGGTGGGTAACTATTACACACTTTAGGAGCTGCGGATTCCTTTAGTGGCTGTACAACTGTACGAAGCATGAAACTTACTTTTTTGAAAAAACCATTGACCCAAATACACGAAGCAAGCCTTTGGCTGGACAGGTAAGCGAAGCTAAACCAACTAAAACAATTCTGAAACTCCAACCCCTTAATATCTGTTAAGCCACCTGTACCTTCTTGCATTATCGCCGAATTTAATGGCGATCATGATTTCATGCGAGCCGTAAGTGCGTTTCATAATGCTGCTAAGAGTATAATCAAAAGCATACCCAAAGAAGAATTTGTCGACTCGTACACCACCCATGAAGATGAGGGCGCCGCCCGTTCGATAGGAAATACCGGCCCAGTATTCTTCGTTAAAGATGAACTTGGAGTTGATGTCGACCTGGTACGTTTTATTTTCAGAAGCTTTTAAAAGGAAGGATGGCTCGATGGTAAAATTATCGTTGACATTGAAATCGTAACCAGCTGTGAGATAATAATACCTTTTCATTTTATACTCGGCATACCCTTTTTCTCCGAGTTTCAGGGCAGACTGGAAAAGCTGGGTAGCAGAGAATCCGGCATAAGTTTTCGGATCTGAATAATAAACGCCGGCGCTGGCATCGGGAATGAAGATAGACTTAGCGGCATTCATATAGATCTGGTCGCTGGGATCTTCGAGGTTGATCTTACTGTCATCAATGGCAAACTGATAGGCAATTCCCGAAAGTCCGAATGACAGCTGCGACCGGTTAAACCTGATATGATAGGCATAACACAACTGCATACCGGTACGGCTGATCGGGCCATTCTGGTCATTAAAGATGTAACCGCCCAGTCCTATATTACCGCTTCGCGAGCTAAGGCGTTGCCTTTTGCGTATCGAAGCACTCTTCGAAATATAACTGTTTTTCAGTATCCTGGTCTGACCACTGATAGCCTGTGTTTTAGGTGCATCTTTCAAGCCCAGCCATTGTTCCCTCACTGTGAGGTTCACGGCCGTATACCCTTCACTTCCGGCCACGGCAGGATTTAGCAGAAAGCCATTCATCATATACTGGCTGTAAAGAGGTACCTGCTGAGCTTTTGTATTCAGCAGGAACGAAAGAAGGAGTGCAACAAATAATAATATCCTTTTCATCTTGTAATTATCTCTTCCTCTACCAGTTGACTGCCTTTACGTAGTCTGAAGTAATAGGTTTCGTTGTTATATAATGGTTGTTGCAATTTAACACTGACACTTATTTTCTACAAAATTAGTTTTCCACAAATCCTTATTTTATAAGGGTTACCGTTCCGGTAAAAGGTTCTGATTCCCCGTCATTGAGATCTATGATAAAGTAATAGGAATCCATCGGCATTTCTCTGCCATTGATGGATACACCATCCCATGGGTCAGAATAGCCTGGTTCAGATCGCCATATCATATCGCCCCATCGATCATATATTTCAATCACTGCCTGCGGGAACGGGGCCAGTTGTGGAATATTCCACACATCATTCTGACCGTCACCATTTGGCGTGAAGGCTGTGGGCATATCTTTAAATCGCTCATCAACAGAGCAGGCATTGATAACAACCGTATCACTTGATGTACAGGTGTATTCATCAGTCACCCTGGCCCAGATGGTATTTTGTCCTGCATAGGCTGTTACCTCCTGGCTGATATCACCAGTAGACCACAGATAGTTCACGCCGTCGGATCCTGCATCCAGCAGAATCGATTCGATGCCACACAGTGAGGTATCGGGACCCAGATCTACATCCGGCAAGGGATGGACGGTAAGATAAAGCCTGTCGGAGCGGCTGCAACCATACTCATCGGTCACGGCTACACTAACATAACCCTGGTTACTTGCGATGAATGACGGACCCGTTGAGCCATCTTGCCACAGATAGGAATAAAACGTGCCTTCCGGCAGGATCTCAATGGATTCGCCGGCACAGATGCCTGTATCGTCACCAAGGTCAATATCGGGGGCCGATACTTTGACGCTGGCCGTCACAGGCAGGGCCGGACATCCATATTGTGAGAATTCCTGTACACGAATGGTGTATAGGCCTTCCCGATCTCCCCAGTTGACACTTATTGAATCACCCCAATCGGTTGCAATGGTCCCACCTTCCACATTCCATACAAATGTAGACCCTGTTGTTCCTTTTACCCTGTAAACCACGCCGGTGTCACCTGCACACACAATGTTCACGTACTGTGCCTGCAGTTCCGGTAAAATCCCCAGGAGGATCAACAATAACCATATATAGCGTTTCAATATCATATACTGATCTGCATTGCAACCTTTCAGTTAAAGGGCATGGTCAGGAAGCTTCCGTTTAAGGCGAATGGCTTCCAGTTTTTCTTGTTTAGTAAACCTGCAGGCCGGCCGAATTACCGGCCTGCAGGGAATTATAATATATTCGGCTTCTACGTGCTTATCGTCTTGTCAGACTGTTGTTACTTGTAATATCACCTGTCTCAATGGTCGGATGTACTGTGATGGTAAACGTACCGTCGATAATTGTACCTGTGCCGGTGAATGCATCGTTCATCTCCGTAATCGTAACAATGTAAGTCTGATCAACTGTTGAACTACTGTTAGCCAGGTTTGCCGGGATACCAATAGTTGAAGTAGCCGTGGTAACACCAGTTATAGTTTGTTCAGCACCAACATTACCATCTGTATCGGTAATGGTGTATTTGAAATCAAAGTTCGGGGCACCGGTGAAAGCAACTGTGATATCACCGCTGGTAGGATCGCTGGAACACATTTCATAATCAGCATCCTGGATAGCGATAGTCGGATTGCTCCAGAACGAAACCTCGAGTGATTGGATCTGGCTGGGACATTGAACAGTAGAGTGGGCCACTTTTCTCTGAACAGAAACATTGCCTGTCGTCGAAACAATCGTACTGTCATCGTCGGGCCATTGTACCGTAATCGCTGTCTGACCAGCAGCAAAAGGCACAACATACGGATCGGCTGATGTACCTGATCCGGTAACACCACTGGCTGGATTGGTAACTACACCACCAACAACTTCCCAGCTGTATTCATCACCTATCGGTCCGGGAACTGTATACGTACTTTCAGATCCTTTCCTTTCTTCAATAGGTGTTTGAGTAACAGAAGAGGTTGGAGCAAATTGGGCGAAAATTGCCGGTGCCGAAGCAACTAAGAAGAACATTACAACAGCAGTCTTTGTGATTTTTGAGTAGATGTTTGTTTTCATGACATTTTGGTTATTAAAAGTTATGTTTTGATTTTGTGATTTCATCGTCTTGTTATTTTAGTATCAGATTGTATTTCAAATATTTCAGGTTGATCATAAATTGTGATGTTATGAACGGCCGAAGTTCCACTGCAACCGGTTACCGTATCGGTCACCAGTACCTGTACGGACGCAGAACCCGATACGGCATAGTTCACACTCAGCTGGTCGGTGGTAGTGTTTCCTGCAACCGAACCGCCTGTAATTGTCCAAGAGTATGTAAAATCAGCATTTGCAGGGGTGGTAAATGCTGCCGAACCTGGTATGCATGCTTCATCAGGTCCTGTAATAACCGGGACAGGGTTAGGGTTGACCGTAACGGTAACCGTTTTTTCAGTCGAATTACCACAGTCGGCTTCAAATCTTACATGATAGGTTGACGTTACAATTGGAGCTGCAAT
>DASQZK010000706.1:0-4949 GCA_035638735.1 Bacteroidales bacterium | reverse complement strand
ATCCTCACTCACCAAATCGTCGTCCATGATCCCAATTTTTCCGATACCGGCAGCTGTAAGATACTGGAGAACCGGAGCTCCGAGTCCGCCGGCACCCACAACAAGCACCCTGCCATTCTTTATCTTCTGCTGGCCTTCTTCTCCAATGTCGGGAAGCATAATGTGCCTGCTGTAACGTCTTTTTTCAGGTTCCGTAAGCATAACAAGGGGATAATTGGTTTAGTAAACGCGAACAAATATAGGGGATGATGGGCAAAATGCCGGTATGGGTGTACGCAATTCTGTTCACCAATGTAAAAAGATCTTCTAAAGTATATAAAATTAAAAAAGGCAACGTGTCAGTAACATATTGCCTTTTTAAAATGTTCATTCAGACGACTTAGAAATTCAGGAGGGTAAGACCGATGGCGAAAGGATATAATTCGGGCCCTTTGCCGGTTTCAAAGAGTGGTGTCAGGTAATAGTTCGCATACACGTTAAGTCCTTTGTAGCCCACCCTCAGGGCCAGTCCGTAACGTAGCGGCGAAAGGTTGAAATCGTCACGGGTTTTATCTTTCTGCTTATTGCCGTTAGCACGATATACCACCTTGGTGTTCGAGCCCAGCTTTAGTCCGCCGATAACCCCAGCCGATATATGAATCCTCTTTTTACCAGCCGGTATCTGGCCTTCCAGGAGCAAGGGAGCCGTAAGGTAAGTTGTCTGAAGCTTAGATTTGTTAACGCTAACATCGGGATAGTCAAGAACGGTAATTACACCCTCATCATCTTTAACAATATTATTGTTGTTGTCGAAGTGGTAATTACTCCATTCCATTCCCAGCCCGGTAACAAGCCCTAGTTTGTCGGTTCCGAGACCAAGACTGTATTCCATGAAATTTATGTTGAAATTCCATGACCGCCCCGTATTAAGATCCATATAGGCATCTTCACCGCTGCGACTCATGGAGAAATCCTGATCAACGTAATTATTAAGCCCGACCTGGAAGCCTGCCCAGTGACCTTTAAACTTCTTATGTCCTGCTGGTTTTTCACCTCCATTATCCTGGTTGTTCTCTTCGTCCTGATCCATATTAATTTTCGTACCGTCTTCACTTTCAATCACGGTAATACCTCGGTTTCCCAATTTTATATGGGTTGTATCATCACTTTCTTCAACGGTAACGGCATTGTCTTTTCCAATTTTAACAACAGTTTTACCTTCTTTTTCAATGACTTTGACATTTCCCGTTTTGGTCGTATCTGTCTGTCCGTTTACGGAAAGAGCTACGACAAGGGCTAAAAATACACTTGCTAACTTTTTCATTTCGAGGGGCTTTATTAAGTTCAACTTCATTTTTAATTCTTGTTTTGAATTGCTTCTGTGGGTATGACGGAGAGGGGGGATGAAAAGTTACAGGGGTGACGAAATTATGGTGTACCTCAATAGGAATCGCCCTTGTTGCAATGGCCACAGAAGGCCGGGGTTCTCCCTTCCTATGGTGAATTGGATGAGAAATACGCAAGGGTATTCGGTAATCCTGCCACGTCAGGGCTACGCAGGTCGCTGCCGGAGATAGTAACAAAGTGCGGTGGACTTACCCCTACCAGGGGATTCGAGAGGTATGTGCGGTGGTGGCAGGAAATCCCACTTCGCTTATCGCATTCCACCTCAACTTCAGCGAGGATGAAAGTTTGGCAGAACGCAGTCGTGGTTCTTTCTTTCCCTCCCTTCTTCACCATGACGAAACCGAAAGATTACTCCTCCTTATTGACAGGTGTACTGATTTTGAGAAGTTTGGAGTCAAATTTCAGCTTGCGAATCTGGCCTTCGGGGTCTGTCTCTCGTTCCAGCTTCATATCGGTACCAGTCAGATCGTTGACCTTGTCGATGCCGGCGGTCACAACATTCCAAAGGGTGACCTCCTCGGAATTATTTTTACCAAAGACAAGGTTGCTGAATTTTTGTTTGGCAAACTGTTCAATTGTAGCATAATTGGCCTGTGCCACGGGCAGTTTTTTCCTTTTCATGGGTACGGTGCTGAAATCAAGCGGTTTGATCTTGTCGTGATTAACTGCTGCCAGGGGGGATGCACGATTACTGATCCCGGCCGGATTGATAGATATCCTGCTAAGCACTTTCTTTTCATCGATTTTAGGACGTCCTTCTTCCGGGATAATAGCAGAAGCAACAGGCATCACCACCTTGAAGGAAAATCCTTTTGGAGCAGACTTTTGTTGCGTTGGCAAAGCCTGATTTTTCTTAATGCTTTGGTTTTTTTCTTTTTCCGGTTCATCGGTTTTTTCAGCAGGAACAGGTGTCTGTTCCGACGTGGTATCGATTGCCGTTGATTCATTACCAGATACGACAGCCACGTCGGTCACCGGTACAACATTCGTCCCGATAAAGCCGAAATACGCACCTGCCAGCAGGGCAATACCTGCCGCAATAGCAACAGCTGTATAGATTTCACGTCTGTAAGCCACGAAAATACGCTTCCGCAAATTTTGTATAGCGGGAAAATGAATAGTGGTATCGGGCGTCAGCCTGACCAGTCGGTATTTCTCTCTGACAGCATTCTTACCGGGGTTTTTGACAAGATATTTCTGAAGCCCATCAAGCTGTTCCGGCGACAAGTCCCCTTCCATATCCGCAACACAGAAATAATCGAAGTTTTCATTGGTGACAGGTAGTGACAGGTCAATGTGTTTCAGGTTGCCTTTTTGGGGGAAAGGCTGGTCACCGGGTTCAAGAACCACGTTTTCGAGTCCTTCAAGTTCCTCCCTTAGATCGGGATTCGCGAGAAGAAAATTCTCGAAGGCAACCACCTCATGATCCGACAACGTTCCGTCCAGGTAGTTGATAAAGAATTCTTCGTAGTTGTTCCTGTTAATATTCATTTTTCATTCGTATCAAATCACTTTTTCAGGGCTGCCTATATAGTTCTTAAGGAAAACCCTTGCCCGGTAAATATAGACTTTAACCTGCGACTCACTCAAACCGGTTATTTCCGATATCTCCTGGTAGGAATAACCCTCATAGTCCCGGAGCATCAACACCGACCTCTGATCTTCCGGCAGCTTTGCAATAGCGGTGTGTAGTATTTCATTCAGGTCTGAATAATAGTCCTGGTGCGACAAGTCGCCTGTTGGAACATTATCCATGCCGGTCTGCCTGCTTTCTTTTCTTATCACGTCAATCATGGTATGGTACGCCGTTGAAAACAGGTACGACTTAACCTTTTCTCCACTTACTTCATGAACCTTCCTCCATAACTTTTCAAAGGTATCCTGAACAATGTCCCGCGTTCTCTCCTCATTCCTGAGGTTCTTGAGAATAAAGCGATATACGCCGTCAGAATGGTCTTCAACTGCCTGGTTGTATTCTTTTACAGTCATGAGGAATGTTCCGTTTTCAAATATACGACGATCCAACAGGATAAAAGTTACAATGAAAATTCATTAAAGTAAAGATGTTTATTAAATAAACACTGTTGTCCGGTAAAATACGCGGTGTTATTCTTCCACAATTATATTACCTGTATGATTAAACCCATGAACTCTTCCTGTTTGGGACGAATTCAGGACACCCCTAATTCGTGTCTGTCCATAATGTCCGATAACTGCGTTGTTACAAAAATTTAAATTCCTCTTATGCATTAATATACTGCGGATTAAAATTTTTGCACGCTCCCGTTTAGAACGGAACAGGCTTTATTCCCGAACATTTTGATCCAGACACCTGGACTTTATTGACAGACTCTACTTAGTAGACATTAAAACAACCTTTCTTTTTGCTGATCGAAATGAGCCGTATAATTACATGAATTACTGAATTTTCACTAAATTGACATTCTTTAAGCATAACATTCATCAACAGGAAACCCCTTTAGCCATGTTACGATCTCTCCTGCTTCTCTCTACCGTGTTATTAGTATTGCCTGGTTGCAATAGCGTGAATACCCGCCATGAAATCAGTCTTAATGGCCGGTGGTCTATTGCACGTACCGGCACCGACCAAAAAGAAATTCCGGCAGAATTTCTGTCAAGCATCCCGGTGCCAGGGCTCGTGGATATGGCCACTCCGGCAATCTCCCAACAGGACACGGCTTATCATCATTCGCTCTTTTGGTACAGGACACAATTTGCCCCGGTCCCCGGTAAGTATTCACTGGTAAGACTGAAAATAAACAAAGCCAAGTACCATACCCGGGTATTCGTAAATGGTCATTTTGCCGGTGAAAATACACGGTCGTTCACGCCAACCGTTGTTGATCTCAAACCATATCTTAGCAGCCACGGCGAAAAAAACGAACTCGTCATTTCCGTCGGGTGTCGCGATCAATTGCCCGATACGGTCGTTAATGGTCATGACTTTGAAAAGACCACTTACCTGCCTGGCATTTATGATGATGTCGCCCTGGTCATGGGAAATTATCCGTTCATAGAAGGTGTACAGACCGTTCCCGACCCGGAGAATGAGCGTATCCGTGTTGTCGCAACTATTCTTATGCCGGGTAATGAAACTTCTGCTTCTGCCAGGTGGCAAATCAGGGAGCTGGCCTCGGATAGCATTGTGTCGAATGGCGAAACGACGTTAAAGTCAGCCGGCAGCAACCAACGGGCAGAACTGGATTTCACAGCGCCGGTTCCTGGATGCCGGGTCTGGACACCTGAAGATCCTTTTCTTTATAAACTTGAATTGTTTACATCAGCCGACCATAAAACAACGCGTTTCGGCATGAGGACTTTCAGTTTCGACCGTGACAAAGGTATGGCCATCCTTAATGGCAAGCCTTATTTTATGCGTGGCACCAATGTATGTATATTCAGGTTCTTTGAAGATCCGGCCCGAAGGAATTTACCGTGGGACAGTACCTGGCCGGTTACCCTTCACCAGCGGTTTAAAGAATTAAACTGGAACAGCATCCGCTATTGCATCGGTTTCCCGCCGGAGCGCTGGTACGATATTG
>DASQZK010000705.1:0-2123 GCA_035638735.1 Bacteroidales bacterium | reverse complement strand
TGGAAAAGAACCATCGCTTCCCAGATGAGTGATGCCAGCCTGGAAAAGACAACCATCAGGATCACTAACGACCGCAGCCCGGATCTTTTCATTGCCAGCGGCGAAGTGCTTAAGTTTGATGGGTTTCTCAAGGTCTACATGGAATCGAGTGATGAGGACAACGAGGAAGAAGTAAAAGGACTGCTTCCCCCGGTAGTACAGAACGACGCACTCCAGATGAACGATATCGAAGCCACCGAAAAATACACCATTCACCCCCCCAGGTACACAGAGGCAAGCCTGGTGAAAAAGCTCGAGGAACTCGGTATCGGCCGCCCCTCAACTTATGCGCCCACTATCTCCACCATCCAGAACAGAGGGTATGTGGTTAAGGAAGACCGGCAGGGCGAGACCCGGAAAATTACCCGTGTAACACTCCGGCAGGGGAAGATAGAAAAGACAGAGAAACCCGAAAATTACGGCTTCGAGAAGTCTAAGTTGTTCCCAACCGACATCGGTACCATTGTCAATGACTTCCTGGAACAACATTTCGGTGATATTATGAATTATAATTTTACCGCTTCCGTGGAGGAAGAATTTGACCGTATTGCTGAAGGCGAGCTACAGTGGACCGAAATGATTGATCATTTTTACAGGCCTTTCCACCAGGTTGTTGACAAAACGGAAGAAACAAGTGAGAGAACCAAGGGTGAGCGTGAACTTGGCATTGATCCGAAAACCGGAAAAAAAATACTCGTCAAAATTGGCCGCTACGGGCCTATTGCCCAGATCGGCGAAGCCACCGACGAGGAAAAGCCGAAATTTGCCAGTCTGCAGAAGGGTCAGAGTATCGAAACCATTACCCTCGAGGAAGCTCTCGACCTGTTCAAGCTGCCCCGGACCATTGGTGAATACGAAGGAGAAGAGGTGGTGATCGGTATCGGCCGGTTCGGTCCTTATGTGCGGCATAAATCCAAATTCTATTCCCTTAAAAAAGGCATTGACGACCCGATGAAAATCGAATTACCACGGGCGGTCGAGCTTATTGAAGAAAAACGTGAACAGGAGAAAAAGAAACACATCAAGAAATTCGATGACCTCGAGGTGCTAAACGGGCGCTACGGCCCCTACATTTCTTACCAGGGTAAAAATTATAAGATCCCTAAAAGCAAAAACCCGGAAGATCTCACCCTGGAAGAGTGCAAAGAAATAATCGCTAAAGCCCCTAAAAAGAAAAAATAAATGGATCTTAACGATTATTTTGACCCGGTAAGCCTTGAAAAACCGGAATTCAGCCTTATCAGGGAAGTATACACCTTCAGTCATTCTATTACCATTAATACTCCCGACACGCCGATCAGGGACATCGGGAAATACGACATTGCCCTGATGGGTGTCAGGGAGGATAAAAATGCCTTTCTGAAAGGCGCTGCATCAGGTCCCGATGCGATCAGGGAAAAACTTTACATGCTCGGCTATGTAAACAAAAAGGTAAAGATCATCGACCTGGGCAACCTTAAAATCACCGGAAATATCAACGACACCTATTTTGCCCTCAGGGATATCCTGCATGAGTTGGTTACCGCAAAGGTCATTCCTGTCATTTTCGGCGGCAGCCAGGATCTCACCTACGGTCTCTCCCTGGCCTTTAGCAACAGTGACCGATTCTGGAACCTGAGCACCCTCGACAGCAAGCTTGATTTCGATTCCGGAAAAAAAACACTCAGTTCCGAAAATTATCTCGACACCATTTTCAGGGAAAACAAACACAACCGTCTTAACTATATAAATATTGGACACCAGCTTTATTTCATCCCGCTGAAGATGCTCGACAAGCTGGAGAATGAAGGTTATGAAAGCATCAGGCTGGGGGCGGCCAGGACGGCGTTACACGAAACAGAACCTGTGATGCGCGATACGCATATCCTGAGTATCGACATGAGCTGCGTCCGGCAGTCGGATGCTCCCGGAGCCAGCATACCCACGCCAAACGGCTTCTTTGGTCATGAACTTTGCCAGATGACCCGTTATGCCGGGGCCAGCGATCACCTGAAAGCCATTGGTTTTTTTGAGATCAGTCCCGAGCAGGATATCAACAACCATACAGCTCACCTGGCAGCTCAGGCTACCTGGTATTTTATTGA
>DASQZK010000704.1:0-3675 GCA_035638735.1 Bacteroidales bacterium | reverse complement strand
ATCTGCATGTCCGTCGTTTAGCTCGGCAATTAATCCTGACATTAACGAAAACAGCTCTTCACCGGTTGTCTCATCATAAATTTGTGACCTGTAAACCTCACCGAGTGAATCCCAGTTAATATGCTTTGCCTCAAAGGCCCCATACAACCGGTCGAATTCTGACCACAGAACGTCATAATTTCCCCGCGGTGTATTTTTGAATTCGTGCTTGAGCAGGTCTTCTTCACATGAAGAAAAAAGCAACAGGGCGGTGGATATTATGATAAGGATAGACCGCATAAGCTAAAGTCTGTAGGTTAATCCAGCCGTGTACAATCCGGAAACCCATCGTAACGGCCTCGGATCTTCCAGATAAAGAAATCCAAAACGATATCTTGCCGTTAGTGCCATTCGCTTACCCAGGCTATAGGTATAGCCAGCTTCGGCTTTCACGGCTCTCAATGTTCCCGGACCGGCAAATTTTACATTGTGTTTGATGAAATATTCCTGTTTATATTTTTCGTAAATCTGGGGATAAGCCGTTGAGTAATTATTACGCAAGTAGATAGAAAACAACGGGACAGAGGCTGCAATTTTAATAGTATGATGACTACCTGGTGAATACCCAAACTCAAAACCCGGAGAAACACTGGTGATGCTTATCTCCGGGTACACCTGTACATCTTCATCAAGAACTATATGGTGGGATAGTTCACCTGATATTGAGAAATGAGCAGACGGTATAGATATGGATGATAGCTGGTGAAGGTAAGAATAGCTTAAATCGATAAAATAGTTATGTAATTCCAGGAACCGGTTTTCATCAAGGAAATAATTTTCCGGGACAGTCAACTCTTCTGATTTCCTGGTAAAATCAGAATACCCGGCTTCGATAATATGATGACTGTTTTCACGGGAGAATGTAATCCGTATACCGGCATATAACCCTCGTCCTTCGTAAACCATCGGGGAATAAAGTTCATCTGCGGAAGCATAATTCAGAACCGATAATGACGGCATAAGCTCTATTTGCCTGTCCATAGAGGTGCCCGGATGGTTTTGAGCAAAGGCAGCCACAGCACAAAAAAACAATATCACGGAAAGAGCGCCCTTCATGCTTTACCCTTGTTTTAGAAGGCAAGTTACTCTTTTTTATTTATACCAGGGTTGGAGGAGGGGAGGAAATGAGGTGGGAGGCTGGTCAAGGCGAAAGGTTTGGAAGGACCTGTTCCATTTATCTGAAATGGTGTGTGCGGCTGGCTTCCGCTTCCAGGGGATTGAGGGGTAGAGTGGGATGGTTCACAGCATGTTAACAGGACCTCTGGACGAAAGGGAGGATAAAAAAAGCCGTCTCGCGAATGAGACGGCTTTTTACTGATGAGAAAGCAAGTGTTTTCCTGTTGCTCAAATTCCGAATTTATATCCCAAACCAAATTCGAAAGACATTACAAAACCATAATTTTCCTTATGGATACCAAGTGTCTCCGGGGTATTGATCTTATCCAGGGAACCGATATAAGCACCGAATCCCAAACTTCCGTCAATGCAAATATTTCCGGAAATCATCATTTGCAGACCCATACCGGCATAGTGTTCCATGGTAGCAATCGTCCCGGGGGAAGAAGGTAATTCTGGATAGGTGGACTTCTTGCTGCCAACCGGAAAATAGTCGGGTGTGTTTACCTTTGAATTGTGGTAAATACAATTGTAATGAACGTAAGGCTTAAGCGTTACTCCCTGACTGGAAGCCTGGTTATCCAGAAATGCATTTTTACCAAGAAAGACCTTATACTCAACATCACCTCCGCTAACCCTGCTCTGATCCTGCTGGTAAAGCATCCCCAGTTCGAGAGACCTTCTGCCTTTTTGAATGTTAGTGTTCATTGCAAAACTAGAACCATGACCACTGCCCGTGTAAACCTGGCTCAGATCAACACCGTAGAAAACACCGAAACCTTCAGGCTCCTGTGCGGAAACATGTAAGGAAAAAGTCATTGCAACAAAAAAATAAACTAACCTTCTCATAACATCTCGCTTATTGTAACTGATTAGTTGTACGGCAAGGTTACGGCCAGGTCAGGTATTTTCAGGTGACATATCTTAATCTAAACGATGATCTTCATTACCTCAAATGGTGATGCGGATCACCCTGACGACACAAGGTGCTGAATACATGTATATTAAAGTATGAAGAGACTCGTAAATGAAGGCAAAAGTGATGGTCGTTGCGTCGTTTCACTACCGTTCATCTCCCCTTCTGTTTGGTGCAGAGTGCTTCAATGCGATGAAACCCGGGAAACAGTATCATAGAGAATGCCGTCCATCTCCCTGAAGAGGTCGAAAAAGGCGGTATCAAAATCATGGCCGCCGGTGATGACCAATACGTTCAATTGGTCACCGGAGGTACATCCGGAAGTAGAGTGGTTGCACGAGATTCCGGTTAGAAAGGCGAGCAATAAAACGAAGATGGCAACAGGTGTTTGCCTCATGGTTTTAGCAGCTTAGTATATGCCTAAAAATACAAAAACCACGGCAAAAAAATCAGGAAAAGTGGTGAACATGAAACAGGTTATACTAAAAGTGCAACCACACATGATGAATTTCACGTATCGTTGCACCTTGCTTTTCAGGGATGGATCTATGGCACCTTAACCAGGTCTGGCCTGCTGATTATGCACAGGCGTTTCTCACAATGACCTTTAGAACAGACCCCTAACGGAATGCCGCATTGAACTGCTTAGTTTTTAACCAGCTGCAATTCCCGGACAATTTCGAGACCACGCTGGATAGCTTCCTCGTTGAGGGGAATGAGATGATGATGACGTTCCGGCAATGATTTTTTGAGTCCGGCGATCACATTTTCGAGTTTCACCAGGGGTTTGATTTTCAGGTAAGCCCCCATAACGATCATGTTGAACGTTTTGGTGGATGACATTTTAGCGGCTTCCTCGGCAGCATCCACCCTGTAGATACTGATATCTTTTCGCTCAGGGTGCCGGGTAATGCCATTCCCGTCATAAAGGAGCAATCCGCCCGGTTTTACCCTGGGCTCAAATTTATCCAATGACTGTTGATTCAGGATAATAGCTGTATCGAAGTCGTGAAGGACGGGAGAGCTGACCCGTTCGTCGCTGAGGATTACGGTTACGTTTGCAGTTCCTCCGCGCATCTCAGGTCCGTATGAAGGCATCCAGCTTACTTCCATGTCCTGCATAATACCGGAATAGGCCAGTATTTTTCCCATGGATAGCACGCCCTGTCCGCCGAAACCGGCTATAATGATTTCTTCAGTCATGTTCGGTCGTTTTTATGATTCTTTTTTTACTAATTCACCGTCAACTTTAATGTCGCCGAGAGGGTAAACGGGGAACATATTTTCTTCCATCCATTTGTTTGCATCCACTGGTGTCATCTTCCAACCGGAATTACAATTCGAAACGATTTCGATAAAGGAAAGTCCATTTTTGGCCTTTTGGTTTTCGAAGGCTTTGCGGATAGCTTTCTTTGCTTTCCTGACATTACCGGGTTTATGGACAGCCTGGCGGGTGACAAATGTCGTACCCGGTAGCATGGCAACCAATTCGGTTATATTGATAGGACTACCCATGGTAGCCACGTCACGACCGTATGGTGAGGTTGACGATTTCATGCCCTTAAGGGTTGTGGGCGCCATCTGTCCGCCGGTCATACCATAGA
>DASQZK010000703.1:0-5193 GCA_035638735.1 Bacteroidales bacterium | reverse complement strand
TCCAAAATATTCGCACAGGAAGAATTCCTTGATGAGCTCGCAGGTCATTACCGAGACGACAATGCCACCGTCGTCGCAATAATTCTGCATTCGGGAGACCATATTAACGGTATCCCCCTTAATATCGTAAGTGATCTTCTTTTTTCCATTGGCTGTAGCGGTCACCGGCCCGGTATGTATACCGATACGTAATTCCCAGATCTTATTTTCCCTGCCTGAGACTTCGTGAAGTCCATTGAGGTAGCCCTGCATTTCCATGGCTGCCATGACGACCTGGATGGGATTGGTAATGTTTTTCTCTGGTATGCCGCCGGCAGCCATGTAGGTGTCGCCGATCGTTTTAATTTTCAGGATATTGTATTTTTTCAATATGGAATCGAACTGGAAAAGGATTTCATCGAGTTCATCCATCACGGCAGTTGAGTCCATTCCTTCAATAATCTTGGTGAATCCCTTGATGTGGGCATACATGACCGTAGCCATGTCAAATTTCAGACTGGTCTGTTTTTCAATAAAGACGGGCTGGTTCGATTCATTGGTATTTATCACCCCGTGTGATACATTGAGTTCCCCGATATCCGCCTCCAGTCCGGATATGTATGTTTTAAGTTTTTCGTTTTCCTCTATTAGTTCCTGGTTTTGTTTGACCAGTTTCGCAAGGCGTTGAAGAAGATTTTTACTGGAATGGCTTTTTACAGTCATAGGTTGGTTGTGGGATTTCAATATAAATATATCAAATTAGCTGTTGTTACTGGCTGTTTGTTTCAGATGTACATACCTGTCAACCTGCACTTCATCCAATATGTCTGCCACAGGGTCTTCTTTCCGGGCCGGGCTGAACCGGCTCTCCTGTTTGAGCCGGTTTTCCGCGTTAATGTTCAGCCCCCACAAGGCAATCTGTCGGGATAATAATGTATATTTGCCGGTTAACTGATACGCAAAAACCGGCAAGAAAGTTTCCGGTTCTTTGCATTTGTTTTGCCTGTGGGGCAAAGGAAGAGGTATCCGGTGTTCATCGGATTCGTTAATAATTCTTTCCAACGGGTGAGATGATTTGTCAGCAAAACCAGAATGGTATATTTTTAACGTATTAATAAACAAATAAAAGAGTCGATGAAACAAATTACCATGATGATTGCAGCTTTGCTGTTTTCGTGCTATGCTTTCGGACAGAATGGCGGAGATGATTTTACGGTTGTGTTCTACAATACCGAAAATCTCTTTGATACGATAGATGCACCTTTAACGAAAGACGAAGAGTTTACACCAGGCAGCGAAAAGCATTGGAATACAGAGCGTTATTTAAAGAAGGTTACTGATATTTCAAACGTCCTGAGAGCTGCAGGCCAGGGTGAACTCCCCGCCATTATTGGTCTGGCTGAGATTGAAAACGGCACTGTTTTAATGGATCTGGTTCGCAGTACAGCCCTGGCGCCGGGTCACTATAAAATTGTTCACGAAGAGAGCCCGGATGAACGTGGCATAGACGTAGCGCTCCTTTACAGGCCTGATAAGTTCGATTATTACAGTCATGAGACCATACCGGTCAGCTTTCCTTTTGATTCAACAGAGACCACGCGGGATATCCTGTATGTGAAGGGAAAAGCACCTGACGGAAAGGAACTGAACATCTTTGTGAATCACTGGAGCTCACGTTATGGCGGTATGTTAACTTCGGAGCCCAAGAGGATGTATTGTGCCGTGGCCCTGCGCAGGCGGATTGACCTTTTGTTGACACGCAACAGCAATGCGCGGATCCTGGTCATGGGAGATTTTAATGATGAGCCTACTAACCGCAGCATCATGGATATTCTCCATGCCACCAATAAGAGGAAAAACATTTATACCGGCGATCTGTATGATTTATTCTACGACAAGCATAACCTTGAGAATTATGGTTCCTATTTTTATAAGGGGAATTGGAACATGCTTGATCAGATCATGGTGAGTTATAATATGATAGATCAAAAGAATAGCCTGAGTTGCAGGTATTCGTCGGGCCATGTCTTTAAGGCGCCGTTTATGTTATACAAGAACAAGGAAGGGGTGGAGGTGCCCAACCGAACCTATGGCGGACCAAACTATTATGGTGGCATTAGTGATCATTTTCCGGTGTATGTTGTTTTTGAAGAAGACGAAAAGCAATAAATACAAATGGACCAGGTTTTAAGGGGGTAAGAATTTTGGTGTGAAAGGACCTGGTATGATTAAACAGAAGATATAGATCTGATGAGTTTCAACATTACTTCAGAATATTCCCCAACCGGTGATCAGCCGGAAGCTATCCGTCAGATTGTGGCGGGACTCAACAACGGGGATTCTCACCAGACTCTCCTTGGTGTTACGGGTTCGGGGAAAACCTTCACCGTGGCCAATGTCGTTGCCCAGGTGAACCGACCCACGTTGGTTTTAAGTCACAATAAAACCCTTGCTGCGCAGCTTTACGGGGAGTTCAAACAATTCTTCCCGGAAAACAGGGTGGAATATTTCGTGTCGTATTACGACTATTACCAACCGGAAGCGTATCTGCCAGTGACCGATACTTACATTGAAAAAGACCTTTCCATAAACGAGGAAATTGAGAAACTCAGGCTTAGTACCACTTCGGCGTTGCTATCGGGAAGGCGGGATGTTATCGTGGTCTCGTCAGTATCGTGTCTCTATGGCATAGGCAACCCGGAAGATTTTCACAGTCATACCATTGAGTTAAAAAAGGGGGACAAGGTAAGCAGGAATGTATTCCTCAGGAAACTGGTCGACAGTATGTATGCGCGCAATGAAGTTGAATTCAAACAAGGGACTTTTCGTGTCAGGGGGGACACCGTGGATATTTTTCTGGCCTATTCAGATTATGCCTACCGGATTATGTTCTGGGGTGACGAAATTGATGAACGGCGCACCATAGACCCTGTGAACGGCAATACGGTTGAAGAGCACGACAACGTGGTTATTTTTCCTGCCAACATCTTTGTGACGGCAAAACACCGGCTGAAGACAGCCATTGAGGAGATACAGGATGACATGATGCGCCAGGTCTCTTATTTCAAAGATATTGGCAAGCATTACGAAGCCAAGCGGATTGAGGAAAGGGTGACCTACGATCTCGAGATGATCAGGGAGCTGGGATACTGCCCCGGCATTGAGAACTATTCCCGTTATTTCGACGGGCGTAAACCCGGCACCCGGCCATTCTGTCTGCTCGATTACTTCCCGGATGATTTTATCATGGTTATTGATGAAAGTCATGTTACCATTCCGCAGATAAGGGCTATGTATGGCGGTGATCATTCACGCAAACAGACGCTGATTGAATTTGGCTTCCGGCTGCCAGCCGCTATTGACAACCGTCCGTTGAAATTTGAAGAGTTTGAGACGCTCACTCCCCAGACCATATATGTATCTGCCACCCCGGCTGATTACGAACTGGAGAAATCGGGAGGCGTCGTTGTCGACCAGGTCATCAGGCCTACCGGTCTGCTTGATCCGGTTATTGAGATTCAACCCAGTCTGAACCAGATTGACCACCTGATAGGCGAAATCAGGATACGGATAAAAGTCGGTGAGCGGATTCTGGTCACCACACTGACCAAGCGGATGGCGGAGGAACTCACCACATACCTGGTGAGGATGAACATCAGGACCCGGTATATTCATTCCGATATAGATACACTGGAGAGGGTGGAGATACTCGATGGGCTCAGGAAGGGTGATTTCGATGTGCTGGTAGGTGTAAACCTGCTCAGGGAAGGTCTCGACCTCCCGGAAGTATCGCTGGTGGCCATTCTTGATGCTGACAAGGAAGGCTTTCTCAGGTCGGAACGCTCACTTACGCAGACTTCCGGACGGGCAGCGCGTCACCTGAACGGGAAGGTGATCATGTATGCCGACAAGGTAACCAGGTCGATGCAGAACACCATTGATGAAACGAACCGGCGCAGGGAAAAACAGTTGAAATACAACGAAGAACATAACATTACACCACGGCAAATCATCAGGGAAAGACGATCGCTGCTCGGCGAAATGAAGAAAAACCGACAGGAGAAAAAAACGTATTATGCTGAATCTGCGGAAACCAATGTTGCTGCTTATCCGGTTGTACAATACATGGATTCCGGAGCGTTGAAAAAAGCGATCGATAAAACGCGGAAGTCCATGGAGCGGGCTGCTCAAAAACTCGATTTTATTGAAGCTGCCAAATTACGGGATGAAATGTACGAATTGGAAAAGATTCTTGAAACAAGAGAAGAGTAATTCAGACTATGAAATCGGTCCGGGAGGGTATCAATAACCTCCCGGACCGGTGCTTAGAATCAAAATTTTCACAGAAAAAATAATTTCTCAGAATTTTATCCTAACCAGTTTCGTTTTGCTGAAACGTACGGCCGGAAGGAATAGATCACCTGAATGATCATCGCCAGCAAGCATAGGTGCCACCCGCAAGCGGTCTTTTGTCCGTTCGAAGATCAGCTTCCTGTCCTTGGACCCATCGTTGTTAATCGTTACCCATACAACATCGCTCATATTTTTAACCTGATCATTAAAGACAAGGCCGTAGGCATCATCTTTTTTTGCCACCGCAAATGAGTTGAACATAATGTTCTCGTCGGTTGATTTCTGCTGTTTCTCAATTATATTGGTCCATACCGGACTGCCATCCCGGCTCACCCTTGCTACCACTATATTTCCGTAGTGATCTTCCAGTTGAGGCTTTGGCTCCACCCCTCTGAAAAGGCTGACGTCCACGCCTACACCAAGTTTTCTGCTATAATGTTCGGCGAAAAATGTCACATCGCCGTTTGATTCAGGAAATATGTAACGAACATCATACTCATCTGCCTGGTCTTTGTCAGTACCGGCATCCTCATAAAGTGTCTTCAGCAGGCCGTCATCGAGCGGGGTGAAATGCCCTTCAAGTATGCCGGCGCTTCCCATATTGAAGCTGGCAACGCCTTGTACTTTCAAGGTGTTTTTGTCGCTATAGAGTCCTGCCAGGAGGGGAGATTTACCGTCGGAAGAGGTTGTAAGTCCGAGGTTTGTTAAGAAATGGTCCCCGGCATCCAGTTTAACCGGTATAAGTTCATCGGATGTGTGGTTGTAATTGTAGAAGTAATAGTTGAACGTGCCGGGCTTCTTCGTGAAGGAATTATCCGCGAAACCGCCTGCCAGGATATAGACTTTTCCGTCATTCGTCAG
>DASQZK010000702.1:0-6199 GCA_035638735.1 Bacteroidales bacterium | reverse complement strand
CCGTCAATAAGGTAATATTCAAAACCCCGTAAGTACGTGTTGTAGCCTATACCCTGCCTGAAATAATAAGGTAATACCTCGTCTTTGGTGAGCCTTACCTTTACCACATCACCAAGATAAAACCGGGGAAGTAACTTGTTGTGAACAGCACCAATGAAGGTCAGGTAAGTCTTGCTATTATTGAAATCCTTTACAAGGCCCAAACCCTGCTGGTGCAGCCTCAGCAACAACAGGTAGCCTTTAAGCGGGTAAAACTTGTAATCGCGGTAATCAATTTCGGCCAGGTATGAAAGGCTGAACCATCTCAGGTCAGTACCCGGCGGTACACCCAGGTATTCTTCATGATACTGGTTGTTGCGAAAGGTAATATCAGAGTATGAAAAAAATACACTGTGCGAAAAATACAGACCCGGCCGCCAGGTATAGGAGATACTTGGGGTAAGTGTTTCGTATGTATATTTATCAGAATTGCTCAGGTACCGGGGTTCGTTGTTGGCTGTTTTAATGATTACCTCATGCTGCCTGAACTTGTTAACACCGAAACTGATACCATGCTGTTGCCTGCGCCCGAGATTTGGAATCGCATACATCAGCCCGTATTGTTCCTTGTAGCCGAGCCTGACTTTCAACTCTATCAATTCGCGCCGGCCTCTGAAATTATTCCAGTTGACCTGTAGACCGTAGTTCAGCCTGGAAAATTCAGGATCCCTCAGCCAGGCCGGGAAATTCCGTTCGGCATGCTCAAAAATCGGTATTGGCCAGATATACCAGCGCTCAGTCACGTTTATCTGAATGTCGAGGAACGGGTCGGCACGATGCGAAGTAACCGTTACGAAATTAAATAACGAGGTATTCATCAGGTTATCTTCACTCCGGGCAGTAACCTCTGGTAGCACCGAAGCCATAAGTGTGTCGCCGGAAGCAAACGGCAGCTCCCTAAGGATAATATGATCTTTGGTAACCTTATTGCCGGAAATCGTGATATCCCTGACTACCAAAAGAGTATCGGTGCTCATGACGGCTGAAACTCCGGTTACCCTCAACAGCAATACGAAAAAAAGAAGGTATGTCGATCGTTGTCTAAGAATCATGTATCATTTAAACGGTAAAGATACGATTCTGTTATAAACAACCTCCGTCTTAATCCTCAAGCTGACTTGCCGGCGACACGCCTCCGAACTTCTTCTTCCTCCGACCGGGGAACATCCTTTCCGAGAGATCCATCAGTCGTTTTGTAATGATGGTTGTCAGGCGGTACATTACCGGTACAATAACAAGCGTTAGAAACGTTGAAAAGGTCAGTCCGAAGATAATGGTCCATGAAATTGGGCCCCAGAACAGCACATGGTCACCGCCAAAATAGAGATCGGGTTTATAGCTCGACAACAGGCCCTCGAAATCGATGTTCAGCCCGATGGCCAGCGAGATAAGACCCAGGACGGTGGTAATCGCCGTAAGAAGTACCGGCCTGAGGCGCGTTCTACCCCCCATAACCACGCAATCGTTGGCCTCTTTGAGCGGCAGGAACGCATCGGGGTCGAGTCCGAGTTCTTTCCTTTTTCGCGATTTCAGAAGTTCGATATAGTCGACCAGAACAATGGCATTGTTAACCACAATTCCGGCCAGTGAGACGATACCGATACCGGTCATCACTACGATAAAGTCCATTTTGAAAGTGGCCAGCCCGCCAAACACACCAATAGTACTAAAGAGGACGCTTATAAGAATGATCAGCGGTTTCACGAGCGAGTTAAACTGGGTTACCAATATAAGCAGGATAAGGGCCAGGGCAATGATCATTGCACGCATAAGAAAGGCCATGGATTCCTGCTGTTCCTGCTGTTCGCCCGTGAAACTGTATGTATAACCTTCAGGCATATCAATGGCGCCGTCAAGAACCGTTCGAATCTGATCGTTGATATTATTGGCATTATACCCGGAAATCACGTTCGACGAAATGGTGATCACCCTGTTCATGTCTTTGCGCCGTATGGAATTGTACGTGGTCTGATAACGGACGGTCGCAATGGCAGAGATCGGCAGCTGGTAAGTCTGGCCGTCTTCCCTGAAAATCAGTTTCTGGTTAAGCAGTGCTGGCAGGTTATACCTGTACTTATCCATCAGTCGGAGTTGAATTGGATATTCATCTTCACCAACCTTGTAATCCGACACTTCCTTCCCAAACAGGGCTGTCCGGATATCCATGGCCACCATTGCCGTAGAAAGACCGAAGCGCCGCAATTTGTCACGATCGAGGGAAATCAGCAATTCTGGTTTGTCGACCTTCAGATCCATCTGCAGTCCTTCAATACCCTCGATGTTGCTGTTCTCAATTATCGCAGAGATACTGTCGGACAAGGATAACAGCTTGTCGAAATTTTCACCCGAAACTTCGATATTGATGGGTTTACCAGCAGGCGGGCCCATTTGGTTCTTCTCCAGTGATATTTTGACACCGGGATACCGGTTTATCAGGTGGTCACTCAAATCACGCATCACCTGGGCGGTGTTGATCCCGTGACGATCGTTGTAATCGACAAAGGAGACCGTGGTAAGCGCTTTGTAAGGCGTACCGCCAACCGCCTCGTCGGTGCTGATACCTTTACCCACCGTTGTAAGAACAGATTTAACAGCCGGCCGGTAGGGTTCAATTATCTTGTCAATATCGTCTTCCATTCGCATCATGAACTGGTTGGTCTTGCGGATATCGGTCCCCAGTGGCAGTTCAGCCTGTATGTTGATGTAACTGGGTTCATTTACCGGGAAGAAATTCACCTTGATGTCGCGGGAAGCATAGAAGACAATGGTAAAGATCAGGAGGCCGAAGGTTCCAAGGAAAAACCACAATGGATTTTTTCCTCCAAGAGCAAAGGTCAGCACCCTGGTATATACATTTTCGAGCTTAACAAGAAAGACGTTCTGAAACCAATTCTCGGCTTTATGAAAGAAAAGAAGGTTCATGAGACCGAGAAAAGCGAAGAAAACCATCAGGTTTGGAAGAATACGCCAGCCGGCCAGGAACATCGGAACAGACAGTCCCACCAGGAGAAGGGCAATACGAATGGATTTCCGGCGGTCGGGCTTGTTCGTGTCCCGGTCGCCTCCCGCCTTGATGAAGGTGGCTGAAAACACGGGCACAATCACGAGGGCAACGAAAAGTGACGAGGAGAGCACAATGATAAGGGTAATCGGCAGATTTTTCATGAACTCACCAGTGATCCCACCCCAGAAAGCCAGGGGCAGAAATGCCGACAATGTTGTGAGGGTGGATGTGATAATAGCCACGGCAATCTCTCCTACCGCCTGCTTTGCCGCGCGGAAAGGCGGATAGCCCATATCTACAAAACGGTATATATTCTCGACCACTACTATCGCATTGTCGACCAGCATCCCAAGAGCCAGGATCAGAGAGAAAAGTACGATCATGTTCAGTTTCAATCCCAGGACATTCAATATGACAAAAGACAGGAACATGGACATCGGGATGGCAAGTCCTACGAATAAAGCATTACGCGTACCCAGAAAATAAAACAACACCAGCACCACCAGGATAACACCCATGATCATGTTGTTTTCAAGGCTGTGCAGCTGTTTCCTCACCATATCCGACTGATCGTTGGTGAGCGTCACGTTCAGATCGGCCGGGATAGCGTTCGTTGCGCGGGCATCATCCAGGACCTTGAAAATTTTGTTGGTTGCCGTCAACAGGTTCTCCCCGCTTTTCTTAATGACCTGTACAGAAACAACCGGTTGGTGGTTAAGGCGTGCAAAACTTTTCGGCTCGGCATATCCGTAGATAACATCAGCCACATCCTTAAGATAAATCACCTTGTTGTCCTCTTCCTTGACAATGATATTCCTCAGTTCATCTACACTTGTGAACTCACCTTTAATCCTTATGGACCGTCGTGTGTCGCCCAGGAGAATCTCTCCGCCCGACATCGTAATGTTCTCGTTCGAAATGGCGTTCTCTATCTCCATAAAGGTGAGCTCATTGGATTCCATGCGATTCAGATCGACATTCACCTTCACTTCCCGCTCATCAACACCTTCTATCTGCACTTTTGATATTTCATAGATCGACTCAAGCTGATCCTGCAGGTACTCCGCCTGTTCCTTCAGTTCTTCAATACTGAAGTCACCCGAGAGGTTGATGTTGATGATCGGGAACTCAGAAAGATCAATGTCCATCACCACCGGGTCTATGAGCCCGGGATCGTTGGGGAGATCACTTTTTGCCTTGTCTACAGCATCTTTAACGTCGTCGAGTGCATCTTCAATAGCTACGTCAGTATTAAATTCCACGAATATCATGGACGCATCCTGGGCCGATGTCGACTTCAGGGATTTGATACCATTGATTCCGTCGATCTCTTTTTCAAGAGGCCGCGTTACCAGGTTCTCTATGTCGATAGGTGAGTTCCCCGGATAAGTGGTCTGCACCAACACCGTGGGGATAACAATATCCGGAAACAGTTCTTTCGGTAACCTGACATAAGATATCAGGCCGAAAACTACCACAATGATCGTAAGTAAAAATATTGTATTCCGGTTCTTCAGCGCCAGCGTGGTAAGCTTAAACTCCCGCACTACCCTGTCAGAAAGTTCTTTTGTAGCCATGTTACGTCAATTAATCATTCATCGGTTTCTACTTCTCATCGGTGAGTTTGATTTCGGAACCATTCTTTACAAGGTTATAACCATCAACAATAACCTGCATCCCTGGCCTGATCCCGTCCTTTACCATCGTCTTATCCTGGTAGGTGCGCCCTGGCTCAACATAAAGCTTCCGGGCTGTCAGACCGTTATCGGTCATCACGGCTTCGTAGAGGTAATAACCGCGGTTATCCTGCTTGATGAGAATGGAAGGAACCACGAAGGCAGAATCAGAACTGAAATCATTTATTTGCATGGTGGCAAGCTGATTGGCCCGGATCTTCTCCCCGGGATTATTGAACTTTAGTTCTACAGGAAACGTACGGCTTTTGGGATCGATGACCCGGCCTACCCGGCTTATCCTGATCTTTCTCGTCATATCGGGGAAACTCGGAAACGCAACAATAACCTCTTCTCCTTTCTTTACATCATTGATATAGGCTTCCGACAAATCGGCATCAAGCTTGAGATGCTCCAGGTTCACCAGGTACATAAGGTGAACGCCCGGCATGGCCATCTCACCCACTTTCATCGATACATTATCGACCTGGCCGCTGAAAGGTGCCCTTATCTCTGCCATGTCTTTCTGCTGCTGAAGGGTTTCCAGCCTGGCTTCCAGCGATTCCTTGTTGTTCTTGGCCTGCAGATATTGTACCTCCGAACCAATATTCTGGTCCCAGAGATCTTTTTGTTTCTCGTATACCTTCCTGGCCAGCTCAAGATTTGTCTTTACCTCCTGGATGCTCTTATCGGTCACGTCGGTATTCAGGCGTATCAGCAGCTGTCCTTTCGATACATTGTCACCGTCGCTAACATTTATTTTCTCGATCTGTCCGCTGATCTCCGGACTGATAAACGCTTCCTGAACGGGTTTCACCAGACCGTTTACCGATATGTAGTGATTGAAGGGCGACGGCTCCATATCCTTTACACTCACCACCGTGCGCGCCTCTTCGTGCGTGGTCGTATCCATTTCTTCCAGCTGTATCTCCAGGTCATTGATCTTCTTGTTGATCTTTCCGATCTTGTTCTTGTAGTTTTGAATCTTTTTCTCAATCGTCGACTGCTTTTTGTCATTCGAACAAGAAACCATGAAAACTACCACAATCAATAGCGATGCGAATTTTTTCATATTATTGGTACTGATTTTTTACAGATTGTTAAGTACTTTGTCAAGCCGGGTCTTAGCATTAAGTAATTCAAGTATGGCAGAGGTATATGAAGAGTTACTGTCCAGGTACTGGTTGTGCGCCTGGGTGAGGTCCATGCTCGACGCCATACCTTCCTGGAATTTAATCCGGGTACGCCTGTAGATTTTTTTGGCCAGTTCAATATTCTCAACCTGGGTCTGGTATTTATCCCAGGCATTTTTATAATCGGTACGGGCCTGTTTAACCGTCATCATCAGGCTCTCGGATAATTGCTCCTTGTTGTTCCTCGACTTCTCAAGGGCCAGCTCTGCCTGCTGCACTTTAGCATGCCTCTGGAAACTTGAAAATATAGGAAGGGACGCATTCACCCCAATGATATGGTTGAACGTGAA